>JAUXJX010000190.1 GCA_030624545.1 Bacteroidota bacterium
GAGAAATCTCGTCTTGAACTTCGAATTGCAATACGCTGACGGATCACCATGATTTAAGAGAGTAATTCAATGCCCAAAAGACTCATGCCGATCTTGTTCGCCACCATCCTGGTTATTCCGCATGCTTTGGCCGCCGACGTGCTCTCCAAAACCGACATCGACACCATTCGGGTTTCATTAGAGGTGAAAGACATTCCCCTAAGAGACGCCATTCAGAAACTGATTTCGCAGACCCGGCTGCAAATCGTCTACAATGACGTATTCGTAAATGGAATAACAGTAAGCTGTTCGTGTAAAGATTTCACATTGCGGAAAGCCCTCGAGCAGTTGCTATCGAATACGCCTCTTACGTTTAGGGCGATGAAAGATGGACAGGTTGTAATTGTCAAGCGCAGCTACAGAAAAAAGCGCAATCTGAAGGGGTATATCAAAGATGCCGAAACGGGCGAAACGCTTCCATACGCGAACATCACGCTGAAAGGAACAAAGCAGGGCACCGCTTCTAATGTGAGTGGCTATTTTGTACTTGTCAATGTTTTCGATGGTCCTTGTACGCTTCGGGTTGAGTATATTGGCTACGAACCGGTTGATCTGCCCATCAACGAACCCCGGGCGGGAAAGACAATTGTGGTCAAGATGCGGCAGCGGGCTCTGCAAGGCGCTGAAGTAACCGTAACTGCCGAGAATATGCAAACCATGGAGGTAGCAGACGATCCGGGCCAAATCAGGATATCGCCCAGGCAAATCTCTACACTTCCATCGGTCGGAGAAGTCGATATTTTTCGGGCGCTGCAGTTGCTGCCGGGGATTAGCGGAGTGAATGACGGCTCGTCGGGACTCTATGTCCGCGGCGGCACTCCGGATCAGAATCTTGTTTTGTTCGACGGTATAACGATCTATCACGTCGATCATTTTTTCGGCTTCATTAGCGCGTTTAATACCGAAGCCATAAAGGACGTCCGCGTATTCAAAGGAGGCTTTCCGGCTAAATTTGGCGGCAGAACCTCAAGCGTGGTCGAACTGACGGGCAAATCAGGCAGTTATGATAAATTTCAGGCCGGCGGAAGTCTTAATCTATTGAGCGGAAGCGGAATCGTGCAAGTGCCCATTTCCGGGAGGGGTGCATGGCTCGTCTCATTCCGGCGTTCATACACGGATATCATAAAAAGTGATTTATATAACAGTATTTATAATTCGATCACTGGACAGAATAGGGGCGGAGGATCCGATAATCCCGGAAACAACAATCCTGTTGCCGGTCCCGGCCAGCGCGGCGGACCGCGATTTGCCCCCCAGCAAGAGGTCTTGACCCCTGATTTTTATTATCATGATTTGAACAGCAAGCTGTCTTATGCGCTTTCCGGGAATGATATTTTTTCGCTGAGCCTTTATAACGGCAGGGATAATCTGGACATGTCGCAAGACTTGGGGAATCTCAGATTCCGTGGCCAAAATGCGGCAGGCGGTGATACAACCGCCAACGCCTTTGTAGATGACATCACGGAATGGAGTAACATCGGCGTGAGCGGCAAATGGTCGAGGGTGTGGAGCGACCGGATTTATTCGAACCTGTTGATTGCCCATTCGACCTATTCGAGCGAAAGCCGCAGCGGATTGAGTACCGAATCGCCCTCACAGAATACCCTTGCCCGCGCGTTTAGCTCCTCTGAGCAGAATGAAGTCAGAGACCTTACAATTGGTCTGGACAATGAATGGCAGATCAGCAAATCCCATAAGCTTGAGCTGGGAGTTTGGTATTCCAAGATAGATGTAGATCTTCTTTTCACCGCAAATGATTCGGCCAATATCCTGAATCGTGATGATGAAGCAATACAGACTTCCTTCTACGTACAAGACAAATGGAATGGCCTAAGCCCCCTGCAATTGACCCTTGGCGTGAGAACCACGAATTATGAACCCACGCAGACGACCTATGTCGAGCCGCGCGCATCATTCAACCTCTCATTGGGAGAGAGCTTATCTTTAAAAGGCGCGTGGGGTGAATACAACCAGTTTGTGAATCGCATCACCAATGAAAATGTTCTGCAGGGAAACCGGGATTTCTGGCTTTTGGCCAATGACCGATTGGAACCAAGCTTTGCCGAACACAAGATCCTCGGTCTATCATATGAGAATCGCGAATTCCTGTTTGATGTCGAGACCTATCACAAAGACCTGGATGGTGTCGCAGAATTCTCCAGGCGATTTCGCAGGTCTCCTGATACCCCGGCGGAAGCTCTCTTTTTCCTCGGAACCGGCATTTCAAAGGGCATCGAATTTTTGGCCCAAAAGAAGAGTGGCAAGTTCAATGGCTGGGCCAGCTATACACTTGGCAAAGTTGAATACCAATTTCCTGCCTTCAATGGAGGTGAGCCATTCCCGGCAGATCAGGATAGACGGCATGAGGTGAAGCTGGTTGGGAATTATTCCTTTGGCAAATGGAATTTCGCCGCGACCTGGGTCTATGCCACCGGAGCGCCCTATACCGCGCCAGAAAGCCAGTATGGCATAGAACTGTTGGATGGCACCATGCGCAGCTTTATTCATGTTGGAGATAAGAATGCCAACCGGCTGCCGGCCTACCATCGTATGGACGTGAGTTTCACGCGCAGATTCAGCGGTGATTGGCTGGATGTCGATCTGGGAATCTCTGTCTTTAATCTGTACGATCATACAAACGTCTGGTATCGCGAATACCTCCTGGATGCCAGTCCCGTTATCATACGGGACGTGGCGACGCTTGGACTTACGCCAACGGTGTCTTTGAAAGTGAATTTAAAATGACAAAAATAATGGCCATGGAATCACACGGAAGAGCACGGAACGAACTGAAAGCGTAATGAATAAGATAATCTTAATTGGCATGACATGTCTCTTCGCAGCCCTGAGTGGCTGTGAATCGGAAACGCCATTGCTGCCGGAGGCAGAGCAGTTGGTTGTGCGGGCATATGTCTATGCCGGTGAGCCTGTAACCGACATCCGGCTTACCGCCACGTACGCCATAACCTCGGAAGACACAATTGGTTTGCCAATTAGCGACGCCGCCGTGACGCTCGAAGAAAACGGGCGCAACTATCGCCTGACCTCTAGTCCCGGCGACAGTGGCTACTACCACTACGGCGGAAGTGAGTTGGAAGTAAATATTGGAGACAAGTTTCGAATAGCGGTCGACTACCAGGGTCGAATCGCCTCCGGGGAAACCACAATACCGAGTGCACCCCGAGGCCTTGAAATCTCCGCTGATGAATTCTTCATATCGACGGGCCGGATAGATACGTCATCCATAACGGTTAGCTGGGCCGAGGAAGAAGACACTTTTTTCTTTGTCACTGTGGAAAATCTTGAATCGGTTCTAACGCCGATTAATGAGAGGTTGGGCAACTTCCTGACTCAACTGAGGTCTTTTCGATCTCGGCCTATTCGTGGCAACACCTATCGCATTAGCCGATTCGATTTGAACTACCTCGGACGCCATCGTGCGCGGGTTTACAAAGTGAACCGGGAATACGCTAATCTATACGCCTTCGGACAGCAGGACTCGCGTAATCTGAATGAGCCGGAGACCAATATCGAAAATGGCCTGGGCGTTTTCGCAGGATTCAGCAGCGATGCTGTAGAGTTTACCGTGAGGACAAATTAAGCCAATGAGGAAAACCTAAATAACCAATCCACGAAGACACCAAGACACAGATCCTTAGTGACTTTGTGCCTTAGTGGCCGAGATTCAGGAATATGGAAGAGTCAATATACACAGAATTAATCATAAAATACCTTTCCGGACAGATAACGGCTGCCGAAGAAGAGAAGCTGCAAACGTGGCTGGCGGAGTCTTCCGGCAATGAAGAGAGTTTCAAGAAAATGAAAAAGTTGTGGAAGGCTGTCGGGCCTTCAGGACAGCCGGAAATTCCGAATATCGATGAAGAATGGACGAAACTGGAGAAGAGGCTTCGGTTGAACCAGACCGAGAAGTCTGCGAGCATTCTCAATCTCGACAAGAAAAGCCAGGGAAGGTCCATGACACCTTCAGCATCACGCTGGCGGACTTACTATGCCGCTGCTGCAGTATTTGTTGCATTAATTGGCTTTTCCTGGTGGTTCGGCGTTTTTGACAGCGATCTTGTCAGGATTTCCACGCAGAACTCGCAAACCAGCATGGTAACACTTTCGGACGGCTCCTTAGTACGGCTCAATAATGCCAGCAAGATCGTTTATCCGGAGTCGTTTCCCGATTCAATTCGGCATGTTCAACTAATTGGGGAAGCCTACTTTGATGTAGCAGCCGAGAGCCGGCCATTTGTTGTTTTCACCGAAAACGCCCGCATTCGCGTGTTGGGAACGGAGTTCAACGTTTGGACCAGAAATGAGGAAACGCGCGTGATTGTAAAGGAAGGGAGGGTCTCTTTTCGATCGTTACAATCTGATAAGACCGGACTGGTTCTTGTTGAAAATCAAATGGCCGTCTGCAAGGAGGATCTGGAGCCTGTTGAAACTCAGCCTGCAAATCCAATCGGTGTATTGGGTTGGCTGGAAGGACGGATTGTATTTGATGAAACACGCCTCAAAGAAGTGGTTGACGAATTGAGCCGGATATATGACGTAGATATTAAATTGCAAAATTCCGAACTGGACAGCCTTTCAATCTCCGGTACCTTTCAGAAAAAGCCTCTTGAAGAAATATTGGAAGCGATTTGCCTCACGTTGGATTTGGAATATAGGTTTGAGGCGGGGAGGTATGTGGTGGGGGTAGGGGAATGACACAGGACGGATTTTTGAATAGGGAATATTGATGAACGGGAAACCGAACGCCTTTAGCAAGCATTAAGATCCATCCCCTGCTTGCTGGCCCGATCTTCCGGCCACTCCGATAAAGCGGCATCGGTTAGCTCTGAGAGATCGGAATCTTGATCATAGATTTCAGCATAGAGTTCCGCAGATCTCTTTATTTTCTGTTTTTCCGATTCCTTCTTCATCAGGTCTAAGGTCGTTCGAAACATGCCAGGGATTAAGTAATGAGAAGTTTCTTTTCGGTGACTTTCAGCTCGGTTCCGTTGC
>JAUXJX010000323.1 GCA_030624545.1 Bacteroidota bacterium
ATCCTCTCGAACATGTTTGCCTCCTTTGTATATATGAATGATGAATTAGCCTGAATTATTCACAAAATCTCATCGGCAAGAGAAAAAAACTAAGACAAATTGTGTTGAATAAGACTCTGTCTCAATATCCATTGACCCTAAAGTATTGTTTTTAATACTTTGCGTCCTTTGCGTCTTCGCGGTTTATGAATTATTCGAATTGTTCAAGTTAATTAGGTTATTCCCGGAAATACTTCTCTGAACAAATAGTCCCCTTTTCCGGAGCAGTCTTCAAAGAATACTTGATCTTGAAATTTCAGAAAAGAATTTTTAATATAATGCGGCCACCTATCTCTGTCAAGCTAAATATTTCAGATGTTCAATATTTCTGTCCGGATAATAACAAGAAAGCCGCCCACAATTAAAAGCGGGCGGCTTGCGGCTGACAGGCCAAATCTATCTGATCTCGAAGCAGGACTACCGCAGCAGCACCATCTTCTTCGTTTTTGATAAGTCCCCTGCTTCCAGCCTGTAGTAGTACACACCATTCGGCGCCTGGTTGCCGTCCAGGTCGGTTCCATTCCAGCTGGCGGTGAAAGTTCCCGCCGGTTTTGATTCATCGACCAGAACCTGGACTATTTGCCCGAGAGGATTATAGACAGCCAGCTTGATGCTTCCGGCACGCGGCAGATGATAGCGAATAACCGTTTCCGGATTGAATGGATTGGGATAGTTCTGCTCCAAATCATATGTGGATGGGAGCCCGGCGATATCCGGATTGTCTTCTACATCTGTGATAATATCACAGCTCATAGCATCGACGTACAGGATCGATTCCGCTTGATCTACCAGTGAAAAATAGCGAAACATCCAGACGGCCCGCGACGGATCACCTGGCAATAGACCTCGGGACAGAATAGCCGCGACCAAGGTTCCCGGATGAATGTTGCGGAAATTGCCGCTATTCTGCTCGGCAATGGGGCTCGCCTCCGTACTGTTGCAAAAATTCCCCGGCAGCGCTTCTAAGGATGGCACATCATTTGGTGTGCCTGGTTCCGCGTCGGTTACCATACCTGAGACCATGAAGAAAGAACGAATAGAATCCTTTCCGGCAGAATAGTAAGCAAATCCCCAGGCAATGGCAAAACCCTCCGGCGACACATCGCCCCCCCCGGCGCCGATTTCAACTAGAACAGCATCGGAAGCCCAATTTTGCGCGGCTTGATTTGCAGCGTCCAGATTATCCGCTGCCGCTGTGGGGAAGAAAGGCCCGAGACCAGAATCAATAAACTCGCCCGTTTCGATATCGAGAAGGATCTGCACAAATTCCTGGCTCATCTGGGAGAAATAGCCGATCATCCAAACTGCAACCGTGTCTCCGGGCGCCATTTTTTTGCCAAACTGATCAAAGCCATTTCTCTTCTCGGTTTGCACCTGGGAGGACCAGGCACTGGTAAACCTATTTTGATTGCTTTTTGCCAGAGTTACACCCCCCATTCCGGGAAAGGTGACCCAGCCGGCGAAGCCGAATATCTCGGCATCAGGGTTTTCGGTAAGAAACTCGCCACCGCCATTTGCGTTCGCGGAATCGGCGGCCACATCACTGTCAATCCAATTTACCGGTAATGGCATATTCATTATAAAACCGCTGTCACCATCACCACTGTCTTCATCAAAGAAGCCGAAAGGAGTCCAGTAAAAAAGATCTCCGAGGCTCAATACGCTGTGAACAGTATCTTCGGTCCCGGTGTAGAAAGAATAGCCCCAAAAGGCAGATTTCCCTTCGGCTGAAATTTCAAAACCCTGGAGGGCGGTAAGTACGGCATCAGCGACCTGGGATTGTGCAATGGTCACAGCCGCAGGCAAATTCTCTCGCGCTGTGGTGCCTGGCAGAAGATTTATCGTCACGTCAATGTCTGTGAGGCTGGCGCCTTCTTCCAGGACTATGGCATCGGCAATATTATCGGCATCGGCATCATAGCCTCCGGCAGCGTCCGTGGGAAAATCAATAAAGCCGTCCCGGTTGACGTCTTTAAAGGCTGTGACAAAATAGCCGCCCTGGCGGACAAAGTTTGCCGTATACGTGTTTGAACCAAGCGGAACAATGGCCAGTGCCTCCTCGCCTCCATCTCCGAGAGGTGATCCTTCCGAAAGAATGATTATCGTCCCGCCCGGATCGCTACCTGGGAAACTGACCGTCCCCGAGACGGATCCGGTTGGAAGACTGCTCCCAGTAGAAAAAGTGCGGACATAGGGGCGGTCCAGCGGATCACCCGTGGTACTTTTGGCAGCCAGGATCAAAACAGAGAATTTTGTATCAGGCGTTAATGGCAGATTGGTTACTGTTACCTCCATCAAATCGCTGCTAATCGTTACCTGCTCCGGTTCACCAACGGAATCTTCCGGAAAGAGTTCAATACCCAGGTAAAAATCTTCGGGTTCATCAAATCTTGCGGTGGTGTCCAGGGGAGCACTAAAGGTCAGCACGAATGTCGCCATTGTGTCTACATTGGTGGCGGCGTTTGCGGGTGTGGATGAAACCAAACTTAATTGGGCGGACGCAGGATTTGCAAGTCCAAGCCAGCCGATAATCACACAAAAACCAAGAATTGATCTCCCGAAAGACCTGATCCATTTAGCCATGGCGCCTCCATAATTTATGAAATGCAGAAGTAGGGCTGAAGTCAGTAAATTCAAACAAGTGTACCCAATATATTACGGTCGCCAAATCCGGGCAAGCGAAAACAGCATGATTCTGATATCTTAAAAACTCTTAACAAAATCGAAATAGGACGGCTCCAATACCGCAAAAATGGCTTGACTTTGACTTACAAGCCAACATAGTTTAAGTTGGCGGGCAGGTAATGTAATCTTTGACCGGCCGGAACCTGGAAGTCTATCCAACTGACATTGTTAGGTCCTTTACCACAATTCTGCACTGCCCAGTATTAGGCAGGAGTTTTATGTGCAATACGACTTTGACGTAATTATCGTCGGCGGCGGACCGGCGGGCGCAACCTCCGCATTGTATGCCAAGCTGGCCGGCCTAAGAGTATTGCTCGTCGATAAGAGTACTTTTCCGCGCGACAAGATTTGCGGTGATGCTATTCCTGGCAAATGCCACGGCTTCTTGAGAGAGCTTGGTCTTCTGGCTGAATTCGAACGATCCCCAACCAACTCGATAGATGGTGTCCTCATCTCATCTCCAAACGAGGAGATTGCCAGGTTCAATGTTTCGCAGTCCGACAACAAGGAACTATTTGGTTACACCTGCAAGAGATACGATTTCGATAACATTCTCTTTCAAGCCGCCAAAGAACAAGTCGAAAGCGAAGAAGGCTTTCATGTAAATGATATTCTGCTTTCTGGGGATCAGGTCTATGGCATAAGGGGTGCGAGAAACCAGAATCGAGAAAAATCATACACGGCTCGTGTCGTAGTTGGCGCGGACGGCTTCAAATCGGTTGTGGCGCGCAAAATGGGATTATGGGATCACGATCCGGATCACTGGGTCGTGGCCACCCGCGGCTACTACCGGGGTATCGAGGGCATCGGTTCCATTTTCGAGATTCATTTGATCGACGACATCATTCCGGGATATTTCTGGATATTCCCTCTGCAAGACGGCACTGCAAACGTCGGTCTGGGGATGATCCACCGGGAGCTCAAAAAGCGCAATATGAATCTCAAAGAGACTCATATCAAGGCGACAGGATCTCCTTTGTTGGAGGGGCGCTTCAGGGACGCCGAATTGCTGGGCGAGATTCGCGGCTCGAACCTGCCGCTGGGCAGCAAGCGCCGAACAGCACACGGAAACGGATTTTTGCTGCTGGGCGATGCCGCTGGATTGATCGATCC
>JAUXJX010000122.1 GCA_030624545.1 Bacteroidota bacterium
GATTTTTACGGGGCCATGGACGGCGCCTCCAAATTCGTTCGAGGAGATGCAATTGCCGGCCTGATTGTGACGGTCGTCAACATTCTCGGTGGATTTGTTATTGGCGTTGCGCAAATGGGCTTAAGTTTTTCCGATGCCCTCCAGACCTACACCCTTCTTACCGTAGGCGATGGACTGGTCTCGCAGATCCCGGCACTTATCCTGTCAACGTCAGCCGGCATCGTTGTCACTCGCGCGTCATCTAAATCCAATTTGGGGCAGGACTTGACCGCGCAGTTGCTCAGCCAGCCCAGGGCCCTGTACATCGTTTCGGGAGCTTTGTTGGTATTCGGTCTTATGCCAGGATTACCCGCATTGCCCTTGTGCATATTGGCAGGAGTCTCCGGCTTCCTGGCCAGGGGAACGACGGAAGCGAAAAGGGTGAACTTACTGCGTGAGCAGGCCGAAGCGCAGGAGATTGAGAGTCCGGAGGAAGAAAGTTTCAACCGCTATCTCCAGGTCGATCCATTGGAAATCGAAATTGGCTACGGTCTCATTCCTTTGGTTGACGAAGAACAGGGCGGAGATTTGCTCGGCCGAATCACCGCAATCCGGAAGCAATGCGCATTGGAACTGGGAATTATCATTCCACCCATCCGAATCCGGGACAATATCGGCCTGAACCCGGAAGAATATGTAATCAAAATCAGGGGGGTGGAAGCCGCAAGAGGAGAGGTCCATCTGAACCGCGTTATGGCGCTGCCGACGGGCGACATGGAAATTGAAGTGGAAGGGATTAAAACCAATGATCCCGCCTTTGGACTGCCGGCCGTATGGATACCGGTTTCGCAAAAAGCGGAAGCGGAGAAGAACGGTTACACCATCGTGGAACTTGGTGCCGTAGTGGCGACACATCTGAAGGAAATTCTAAAAAGAAACGCCGAAAAAATCCTGAGTCGGGAAGACGTTGGCAATTTGGTGGAGAATGTCAAGAAGGAGAATGGCACTGTCGTGGACGAGCTCATTCCCAATCTTTTGACGATCGGCCAACTCCAAAAGGTGTTGCAGAATCTGCTCAGAGAGCGAGTGCCGATTCGGGATATGGTCACAATTCTCGAAGCACTGGCCGATTACAGCAGCATGACCAAAGAGCCTGATATCCTGACCGAATATGTTCGAAGTGCATTAGCGAAGACAATTTATAGAAGTTACCTATCAGATGATGGCATTGTCTATTCCCTTACACTGGATCCCTCACTTGAGAGGCTTCTCTCCGACAATCTCGCGCAGAATAAGAACGTGGGCCTAAATCTGCCGCCGCAAGTGCTCAAGAATCTGTATGGAGAAGTGGAATCTCAGTCAGAGAACATGTCCCACCGAGGGTTAACTCCACTAATTCTGTGTTCTCCGGTAATCCGTCCTTTCTTGAAACGCCTTCTGGAGATGGCGTTTCCGCAGTTAGCCGTACTTTCATACAACGAAATTCCGACTGATGTTGACATTCAATCTGCAGGAATAATAAGGCTGGAAAATGAAGATTAAGACAGTCACAGCATCCGATACTAGGATTGCCCTCGAAGAGGTGAGGAGAGTCCTCGGCGATGAGGCGATCATACTCCATGTCCAGGAAAAGGGAGATGGAAGGAAAAAGAAAAAATATGTTGAGGTTACGGCTGCGTTAGATGAGGATTACGAAAAGAACAAACGCATAGCCGATCAACTCTTTACTTCTCCTGCGCAAGATCCAGGGGGTAACGCATCCAGGATCAATATGCTGCTTGGCAATCCCGCCAGAGAAGACCGTCCGAAATTTCGGGGCGGTCGCGAGAATATCATCAGCTTCTCCGATAGCGACAGCCCGGCCTATTCCTCATCTTCAGAGTTGGATGATGTGCGGAATCAACTGGAATCTCTTACCGAACTGCTCAGGAATAATGGATATCCTGAATTCTCATCAGCCTTGATGGAAATCTACGCGCAGTTGGTCGGCAAGGGGATGGAGAAATCGCTGGCAGCCATGCTGATGCGGTCAGTTGAGCGAAAGTTGCCGCCGCGCTCGGCCAGGAACAAGAAGTCGATTAAGAAAGCCGTGCTTGTGGCATTAGAGACGCTTTTGTCGGAATATCAGTTTGCAAACGGACAGGATCAGGAGGAGCGAAGGATAAGGGCCCTGATTGGGCCGACGGGTGTCGGAAAAACGACCTGCATTGCAAAATTATCCGCTATTGACACGGTCTACAATGATCTGAAAGTCGGATTGATTTCAACAGATACGTACCGGATCGGTGCAATTGAGCAACTTCGCACCTATGCCAACATAACGAAACTCGCCCTCGAAGTAGTCTATAGTCCGGACGAAATGGCGCCTGCCATCGATAGGCTAAGAGATTGCGAAGTGATCTACATCGACACTCCGGGGCGAAGTCAAAGGAATACATCAGCCTTGATCGAACTCACGAAATTCCTCAAGCATTGTCCTGATCTGGAGATTGTCCTGGTTTTGAGCCTCACCAGCAATCTGGACAATCTGCAAGAGACGGTTTCGAGTTATTCGATTCTGCCCATACGGAGATTGCTGTTCACCAAATATGACGAGACGAACAGTGCAGGCAGCATGTTGAGCGTCCTGCAGCAATGCAAGTGTCCGGTATCATTCATATCGACAGGCCAAAATGTCCCGGAGGACATTCAATCGGTTGATCCGAAAACCATGGCGAATTTGATAATGGGAGTAAAGCATAAATGACAAAGGACCAGGCCTCAAAATTAAGAGATTTAGTTCCTGATAGAGAAGTCTTTCCGCGGGTAGAGAACTCTCTCGCAACTAGACGACTTGGCATAACGTCCGGCAAGGGAGGAGTGGGGAAAAGTGTCATCGCCGTGAATCTCTGCTTGCTTATGGCCAAGAATAAACACTCTACACTGCTGATTGACGGAGATGTGAATCTCTCAGGCATTTCCATCCTAACCGATTCAGTGCCGAAGTATAGTTTCCTGGACGTAAAAAGAGGCAAGAAATTGCTTAAGGACGTGGTGCATGAATATGCCGAGAATTGCTCCATTCTTTCTACAGGCTCGGGGGAGTTGGATCTTTTGAAATCTAGAACAGAATTCCTGGATCATTTGCGCATGCAATTCCAGCAACTGGATGGAACGTATGATTACCTCTGCATCGATACTCCCACCGGAATCTCCTCGCTTGTTTTTGGAGAACTGGCTTCCTGTGACGAGGTAGCCGTTATCGTTACACCGGATCCCACTTCTGTTGCGGACGCTTATGCCGTTGTCAAAATCATGACTTACTTTCATCCACACATTCCGCTGTATCTTATTCTGAATTGTGTGAGATCCGAGGACGAAGCTTTTGAGACCTACAAAAAATTCGATCTTGTAACACAGAAATTTCTCCATCGTCAGATTCAGAACTTAGGCAGCCTCTTCTATTCGGAAGATGTCATTGAATCCGTCAAACAGCAGCGGCCTTTGGCACTGTGGGAGTTTGAAACGCCGTTTCTGGGGCAACTGGAGAATATCATGAATCGGTGGATCGAATCCGCCCATCAAGGTTATGAGTCTATCGTGGAATTGAATAATTAGCCTGAATTATTCACCGCAGGGTTCGCCTGTCTCCCTGCTTGCGCAGGCAAACGAAGGCAGGCCGAGGAAGCTGAGAATGAATAAAAACAAACAGTTAAACGAACGCATTGATTTACCAAGTAGTGCAGAGACAAATGCAGCAAAACTATGCTTAACTATTATGAAAACAACTCTGTGCCCTCTGCGCGCTTTGCGGTTTATGAAGTTAGCAGGTTAGCTTAATGTAGGTTGGAAGAGGAGAAGCCATGTCAATCCATGCAACTGCTACGAAGGAGTACAAGAGCACGAATAAGACGGAAGATGCCAGGGATTTATGGCAGGTGTATAGCAAGGCGAAGAATCCCCTGATTAAGGAGAAGCTGCTGATCAAATATCTTCCCTTGGTAAAATATGTCGTGGGACGAATGATTTTAACGCTGCCCAACTCTGTTAATTATGACGACTTGATCAGTGCGGGCACCATGGGCCTTCTTGCTGCGATAGATAGATTTGACATAAGCATGGGTGTAAAATTCGAGACCTATGTGGTACCACGGATCCGGGGCTCCATATTGGACGAGCTTCGCGCACTTGACTGGGTGCCACGCTCTGTGCGAAGCAAAACCAAAAGGCTCGAAAGGGCTATTTTGAACATCGAATCTCAACTCGGGCGAATGGCCACTGCCGAAGAGATTGCCAAAGAGTTGGAGATGAACTTGGAAGAATATGAGACCATGCTCTCCAAAGTCAGCGACCATGCAATGATGTCCCTGGATCGTGAGTTTTATGAGTCAAACGACACCAATGGCACCCTCTATGACCTGGTAAAAAATGTAAAATCCGAAGATCCGATCAGAGAAATGGAGGAAGAAGAGCTTCAGAATATTCTTGTGGATTATCTAAACGGACTTCCGGAAAATGAGAAGCTGGTTTTGGCTCTTTACTACTATGAAGATTTAACCCTGAAAGAAATTGGTACGGTGATGCAGGTATCAGAGTCAAGGGTTTCGCAAATACACACAAAAGCCATTAAGCGTCTCCGCCAAAAACTCAAGGAGTTTACCTAGGGCCGGCGATTTCTTTAAGGAAAGGCCATGGTTGAGCCTATTCATTTGCAGGACAATTTATCAAAGATTCCTTTGCTGCAAAGAATAATTGAAGCGGCAAGGGTGGCACCGGAGGTTTCCAAGGAACAAATTGCCGAACAACTGAAGCAGAAGAAGAATGAGAAAACGAGCAAAACGCAAGAGTCCCAGGAAAGTGAGAAGACCAAAATCCAAGATGAAAAACAGGACAGGAAACAACGGGAGAAGCGGAAAAAAGCTCTGAAATTAAGTGAAAAGGAACTCGAAGAAGCGGAAAAGGATGAAACCGAACCGGGGCAATCAGGAAAGCTGATTGACATCGTGGTTTGAGACAGGAGCAGTTTGTGGCGAAGCATATCAGGCCGGAGAATATAAGAAAGGTAACACGGCACATTTTTGATTTACCGACCTTGCCGAGCACCGTAGCGAAGATGATCGAAGTGATTGATCATCCGTCCACTTCGGCTCACACACTGAATACAATTGTCTCGAGTGACCAGGCTCTTGCAGCACAGGTACTAAGACTTGCCAACTCGGCATACTATGGATTCCCGCGTAAGATAAACACTATAACTCTTGCAATTGTTGTCGTTGGGTTTGAAACCCTGAAGAACTTTGGTCTGAGCTCTGCTGTCCTCGACCGATTTGCACGGTTTAATCATGACGTACCGTTCGACATTTATCTGTTCTGGGAGCATTCAATCTGCACGGCCGTAGCCAGCCGGATGCTGGCGCGGGAAACCGGGTATCAAATCAGCGGAGAAGCATTTGCTGCCGGCCTCTTGCATGACCTGGGAAAGTATGTAATCTCCATCTATTTCCGGGAAGTGTTTGAAGACGTTGTTGAGCAAATGATTGATGATGACTTACCAATGTACCAGGTTGAAGAGCAGCATCTCGCTCATGTCAATCATGCGCAAATCGGCGCCTGGCTGGTTGAAAAGTGGAATCTCTCCGAGTCCATCGTATCGGGAATCAAACATCACCACCGGCCGGATTTGGCAAACAGCCATCAGCAATTGGCCTGGATAGTCCATTATGCAAATTATCTAACCAAGAAATTTGGTGTTGGGTTTTCGGGCGACATGTCAACCACAGGCTATCGCGATGGTCTGGGTGAGAGGTTGGGGCTGAGGTTGACGAATGATGCATTAGTCGATGAGGACTACTATTTCAGAAAGCTCAGCGCGGAAATTGAAAAGGAGCAGGAGCTCTTCAGTCTAATTCGACAGAGGACCGAAACCGAAAAAAATGACACAAATTCTTATGAACCTGACTGGAGTGAACATGCCGCATCCTACGCTTAAGAAAACAGATGAAAATCTAACGTTGCATGATCTCACACACTTTATTGATCAGGCCGTCCAATCTCTCAACCAAATAAGGAATGAGGACGGGCTGCGGAAATACTATCGTGGCAGTATTCGAAAGATTATACCCTATCACGGCGTGGCTTTGTTCAATTACGACAAAGCGAACGGGCGGCACGAAATATTTGACGTTCATCCGGCGAAATTCAAGCAACTGGTTTCCCACCAACTGGAGGAGGGGATTATCAGTTGGGTTCAGCTGCAGCAGGAAATGTTCGGCTTCCAGGATAACACTCTGCACAACACTTCCGGCCACATTGGCTCTTTCTATGTCCCCCTCCACCTGAGCGGCAATTCTGTCGGGGTCATGGAAATACTCCCAAAAGATGCTGCACAATTGGAGGACACCTTAACTAAAACCAAGCTTTCGTTTCTGGCTTCGCTGATCGGCAGGCACATCGAAATATTGCAGCTCAACAAGATCCTTCGGCAGAAGGTGGATGCTCTGGAAGGCCTGACAAATCAATTCCAAGAGTTGAATAA
>JAUXJX010000433.1 GCA_030624545.1 Bacteroidota bacterium
CTCGAATTTCGCGGCGCAGGGCCTGTTCGACACTCTCCCCCAGCTTAACCACGCCACCAGGTAGGCTCCACAAACCAATACCGGGTTCCACGGCCCTTCTGACAATCAGAATCTCCTTATCCTGATTTTGTACTACGGCGCTCACTGCGAGAATCGGTCGATCAGGATATATGCGGGATGAGGACATTTGTTACCTGTGATTAGTGTTTCCTATGAATCACGAGACCAAGGACCAAAGTTCATCTGGAGAAAGGAATGGGGTCTTCTAATTCGCGGACTTGCGGACATATACGTGGAATGCACCCTCAACCTCTTCGAACCCCAGGTATTCATTCCCCACACTTTTGCACCAATTCGGCATATCCACTTGAATAGCCGCGTCGGATGAAATTACCTTGAGGGTGTCGCCACTGGACATGCTCCGCATCTTTTCGGCCGTCTTGACAATTGGAAGAGGACAGAGCATGCCGTAAGTATCCAGGACTTCATCAGGAATAATACTGGGCAATAAAATTCCTCCTGCCTGCCCGATGCAGGCGGAAACGATAATCTCGGGAGAAAAAATAACGACCCTGTCTTATATGAAGACAGGGCCGCATGTATTGCCACATCAATGAGTTTGTTCTGCGATTGGCTTATGCCAAACGAACTTATCCCAGGAACTGGCGAAGCATCTTACCCTTGCTGGTACGGCGGAGCTTCTTCAGCGCAAGCTCCTTAATCTGCCGTACGCGCTCGCGGCTCAGATTAAGACGCTCACCGATTTCGCTCAATGTTAAGGTCCGCTCCTCGGAGATTCCGTAATACAATCGCAAAATCTCTCCTTCACGTCGAGGCAGGGAATCCAACACCTTCGAAACCTCGATTTTCAAGGATTCGCTCATGAGCGAATTATCCGGCAACGGAGATTTGTCATCCGGAATAAAATCCAGCAAAGTTGAATCATAATCGTCACTGATCATTTCATCAAGAGAGAGATCCTTGCCGAAGTTTTTCATGATGCCGGAAAGATCGGAAATAGAAATCCCCAGCTCTTTGGTCACCTCTTCCATGCTGGGATCGCGGCCCAAATCTTTCCGCAGCTTGTTGTAGGTCTTTTCAACCTTGAAAACCTCCCAAACCTTATTGAACGGCAGCCGCACCATTTTTGACTGGTTCACGATGGCTTCCATGATAGCCTGGCGGATCCACCATACGGCATAGGAAATAAACCGGAAGCCTTTTGTTCGGTCAAATTTATGTGCCGCCTTAATCAAGCCAATGTTGCCCTCGTTGATAAGATCCTCAAGAGGGAGTCCGCGATTCTGATACTCCTTTGCTACGGATACAACGAAGCGAAGATTGGCTTCTACAAGTTTATTCAGTGCCTCTTCCTCTCCTTCAGAAATCTGCTCTGCCAGATGGATCTCCTCTTGTTGGGTCAAGAGCGGAGTCTTTTGAATATCCTGCAGATAATTCGCAAGGGACGCCTTGTAAGTCATAAGATTTTCGTTTCTTTTCTGTACCATATCGCCCTTCTTCCCTGTTCTCTATTAGTTCGTATTAGCCAAATCCGTTGGAGTTTCGATCGTCCAGTATAATCCAGTTTATACGCTGTTATGGTTTTTTGGTTCAGTCTGTAGCAAAGATACTATGCCTCATCTATATTAGATGCTATAAACGATATTTTGTTACAAATTCCTCCGATGCCGGAGAAACAGAGATCTCACCGTGATCATCATCATGATCATAATTGACGATGACTAAATCTTGCGTTTTGCCGTCGCAATAGCGCGCCGTCAGCGCAGCGGCGGCTTCCATATCCAATTTTCCTGATTCATTGTGTGAAAGAGCAACAGGACCCATGAAATCCCTGCTTTCAAAAGTCCAGTATCCGTTCTTGTACCTTTTCAAAAAATTGTTTTCCGCTTCGTTTCGACCAACTATAACCTTGGTTCCATCAGGCAGACGAAAATGTCTTCCGACCTTCAGCAAGACCAGATCGGTTTGATTGGTGCGCTCCAACCCCTCATTGTTCATCACGTCTTTGATTCTGCGCCCGAAGTTCTTATCCACCAGAGAGCAGCAACCACCGGCCGGTGTAGGGTATTCGCCAATCTGGAGGACATCCGCCAGATGCATCTGTCTAATTCTTTGACGGCCCTCAATGTCTAAAAGTTTCTCCCTATTTACCCAGCCTCGTTCTTCCGGAATCGTAATGGGTAGAAGTCTTGCTGACAGAGGGCGCAGGATTAATCTCTCCAGGCCGCTCTCGGTCTCAATCAATTTAAGAGTCCTCGCAAATTGGGTCATCGGCCGCTGTTTAAGCACCTCCCCCGTAAATATAAACTTGGCGCCGACTTCATCCATGTACTTTTTTGCCCGTTTGAACATGAAAATTCTACAGTCAATGCAGGGATTCATGGCAGATCCGTAGCCATACTTGGGCTTTGTTACGACCGCGCCAACATATTCTTGTGAAATATCAATAATTTCCACGGGAAACCTTATATCAGAGCCTGCCCGCAATGCCTCATTTCGAACGATCTGGCCTGGTTTCTTTGGATTGGGCACCTGGCTGCGAAAATCGGTGAGGCAGAAACCCGTATTGAAATTTATGCCGTGCACTTCGATACCCAGGTCCTTAATGATCTTGGCGGCAAGAGTACTGTCAAGGCCCCCGGATATCATCGCAACCGCTTTTATTTTTTCTCTCTTGTCCATGATTTCTGTCTTAACCTGCTCCGACGTTTTCCGGTAGTGGAAGTTCGCCCAGCATTTTACGAGCAATCTCCAAAAATGCTTGTGACTCGGGTGATTCGGGTTTGGAAACCATAATGGGCTCACCGGAATCTCCACCGATACGAATATCGGGGTTAATGGGAATTGCCCCGAGGAAGGGAACGCCAAGCTTTTCACTGGTCCGTTTACCACCGCCATGGTCAAAGATTTCCGTTCGCTCCCGGCAATGGGGGCAAACGAAATAGCTCATGTTTTCCACCACCCCAAGTATATTGACATCAACCTTTCTAAACATCTCCACGCCTCTTACAACGTCTGCGAGTGCTACGGCCTGGGGAGTTGTGACGATAATTGAGCCTTCCAGGTCGATCAGGCTGGACAAGCTAAGCTGCGCATCTCCTGTTCCCGGCGGCATA
>JAUXJX010000474.1 GCA_030624545.1 Bacteroidota bacterium
TGGGGAACGAGGGTGGGTGGGTTCTGTTGGGTGTGTTTGGGTTGATTTTTGTGCTCGGTATAGTTCGCTTGGGTGGGAGGAAAGCTGCATAATTGGGGGATTAGGCGGTGAGAATGTGCGCCTAAGATCGCGTCGATATGCCTGCCTCCCGGGGAGCCCTGGCCTTATTCTCCTCTTTCTCGTCAGACAGCGCTAGAACAGCGAGTTGCTTATCTCTGGAACACCGCCAGGCGAGATCGCACTCCGCGATGTGCACTTCTGACAAGCGGCTCATATAAGAATGGCGCGTCACCAGAAGGAGGGACTGGGGGAAACCTGCTGAAGAGACTATGTCATGGACATGCCCCATCAAGCAGATTCGCCGGGTGCCGCGACGGAGTTGGTCTTTCGTAGCGTTCCTTAATAGAGCTTGCATCCAGGTCGTGTAATCTATAACTTTGTCTGGATATTATTTTTCATGCCTAAGGGATCTTTCGATTCGGTGAAATTCGATCTGTTGAATCGAGAAGAGAAGCCAGAATACATCTTGATCGACACAATGCTGAGCTTTGTCATAGCAATTTTGATGGATTGGCTTCTCGTTGGATTCTGGACGGACAATTAGATTCGTGAAGATAGCAATTCCCGCGAGTGCTGAGAATTCAATATAGCGAAAGAATCACAGAATGAAACACAAACCGTCCATTGAAGACATCCTCGAACTCTCCGGCATCGATATCTTGCACCCGGGTGGATTTGAGATCACCAAAAGGATCGGTGAGATCGTAGACATGACGGGGAAGAAAGTTCTGGATGGTGCCTGCGGCAGGGGAACCTTACCATGCTACTACGCGAGAGAATTCCGTGCCCGGATTACGGGCATCGATCTGAATCCCGAAATGATCGAATCGGCGGTTAAGAAAGCCGCCAGCGAAGGTGTTGAAGACCAGACACAATTCCAGGTAGGGGACGCACTTTGTTTGCCATTCGAGACCGATTTCTTCGATGTCGTGATAAACGAGTGCGCCGTTGGCTTAACCCCTGATCCGCAAAAATGTTTGAATGAAATGACCCGGGTAACAAGACACGGCGGCTTTGTGGTCATTCACGAGAATACCTGGTTGGCGGATGTGGCCGATGTGGACAACGACGAAATAGCGAGGAGGATAGGCACAGTTCCCTATACACTGCCGGAGTGGACGGTGATGATGCAGGAATCCGGATTGACGGACCTGTGGACTGAAGATTGGTCAGGACTGGAGAATCTCTACAAAATGCGGCATGATCGAAGAGTCAAAAACCTGGGCCAGATGTTTAGCCTGGGCGAGCGGCTATTCAACGTCTTTCCGAAAACGATTTCGAAATATGGCTTAAAGGGAGTGCTTTATGCCAATGAGTCGTCCAGAATGATCAATCCGCTCTATGCAAATGGAGAATTGGGATATTCCCTCCTCAAAGGCCAAAAACCGCACGTAACCTGACGCGCTTGCATAACGATAATCCCGGGCCAGCTCATGAAACGAGTCGCGTCATATCCATTAACCTGAATTATTCACCGCAGAGGTCGCTGAGAACGCAGAGATTAAATAAAAACAAACAGTTAAACAGACGCATTGATTTGCCAAATAGTGTAGAACGAAATGGAAAAAAAACCAAGAAATACCATGGTTAAATCTCATGAAAACAACTCTGTGCCTCAGTGGCAACAATTCATCCCAAAAAATGGAAAGATAAAATGAGCTATTTGACCCAAGATTTTCTCGATTTCTTCAAAGAGCTATCCCAAAACAACTATAAAGAGTGGTTTCATGAGAATAAGAAACGCTATGATAACTCTGCCAAGAATCCCTTCCATGAATTTGTGCAGGAGATGATCGACCGGATGCGAATAGAAGATCCTGAGTTGGAGATCACTCCAAAGGAGGCGATTTTTCGGATCAACCGGGATATTCGGTTCGCCAAAGACAAAAGCCCCTACAAGACACACATGGCCGCGTCTATCTCGGCGGGAGGGAGAAAAAGGCACGACGTGCCAGGTCTCTATTTCCAATTATCCCCGGAAAAATCGTTCGTCGCCGGCGGCTCATACGTGCTTGAGAAAGAGACTCTTCATAAGGTAAGGAGCGCTATCGCAAAAGCTCCGGATGCCTTTTCCAAAGTAATCGAAGAGGAGGAATTCAAAAAGAAATTTGGCACGATCCAGGGGGAGAAGAACAAGGTCCTTCCCAAGGAATTTCAAGATGCGTTAAGCAAACAGCCGCTAATCGCAAATAAGCAATTTTACTATTGGGCAGACCTGGATGCCGGGGCTATCCTGAAGCCAACCCTTCCGGAGATCATAATGGATTACTTTCATGCCGGAAAAGGCGTGAACGAATTTCTGAAGGGCGCCTTATCAGGCTAATTCAATATGAGGAGTAAGAATAAGAAGACTGAACCCACTGCTTCAAAACCAATGAATTGCCCTCGTTGCGAGACCGGACTCGATTATGTTGGCACAAAAAAATTCCACGAGGGAAGCCGGGGATGGGGCTTTTTTCTGGGAGATCTGGGGGAGTTGTTTGTAAATCGTGAGCATTTTGACATTTATGTCTGTTCACGCTGCGGCCGGGTGGAATTGTTTGTCGACGGCATTGGCGAGGAGTTCCGGCCACACTGACATTGGGAGGATATGATGAACAAGATCCTCGTCATCTTGATATTTGTTGCACCGATCTGGTGCGACTGTATTGCACAGACGTCAGGGGCTCTCTTTACATCTGCATCGAGTAAACGCATCGCCGTGGGAAGCAGGCCGGGCAGTGTTGCCATCTCCGATCTCAATGCTGATGGGATCTCCGACCTGATCGTCGCCAACCAGGGCAGTGACGACGTGACCATCCTGCTGGGTGATGGCAAGGGAAATCTCAAACCGGCGAAAGGTTCCCCGTTTGCGGCTGGAAACAGTCCCGATGACATCGCAATTGCCGATCTTAA
>JAUXJX010000303.1 GCA_030624545.1 Bacteroidota bacterium
CCATTCTGTCGGATACGGCGCCTTTGCCCATGAAGGTGCAGGCCACAGGGATATTGTACTTTTTGGCGAGTTGTGTCAGGTGTTTACTGGCTAGTTTCCGAATCGCGCCGTTGCCGGCGATGATCAGGGGGCGTGTCGCTTTTGTCAAGATTTCAACCGTGCGCTCAACCGCCTTGTAGTCGGGACTGGGTCGCCGCACCCTTTTTGGAGGTATGGGCTCAAGTTTTGTCTCAGCCTGCAGTTTTGCCAGATCCTCTGAAAGTTCGATATGGGTTGCCCCAGGCTTCTCGGATTCCGCCAGCTTAAAGGCCTTGCGCACCACCTCCGTCACGACATCGGGAGCGGAGATGGCCGTGTTCCACTTGGTGATGGGCCGAAAGGTATTGACGATGTCGAGGTACTGGTGGCTCTCATGATGCATTCGTGTGAGGCCTCCCTGGGCGGTGATGGCGACCATCGGCGCCTTGTCCAGGTTTGCGTCGGCCACCCCGGTGATGAGATTCGTGGCGCCCAGACCCAGTGTTGCGAGGCAGACTCCGGCCTTGCCGGTCAATCGCCCCCAAACGTTTGCAATGAACGCCGCGCCTTGCTCATGCCGGGTTGGCACGAACTGAATGGGGGAGTCCTCGAGCGAGAAAAGCAAGTCTTCGTTTTCTTCACCCGGCACACCGAAGATATATTTCACACCCTCATTTTCCAGAGATTTGACGAACAGGTCAGAGACTTTCATGGGTAGCACACTCCGTTTGAATTGGAGAACAGGAATCCAGAATCATTTATTAATTTAATGTCCTGAGGCAATCAGGGCAATCAAAGAATGAAAATCTCGTCTACTACCTAAGTAAGGAACGCTCGCCGTGGCGATCCGATCGAGTCTGATATAGTCACCCTCTGGAACGGAACGGCGTCCGTTCCCAACAAGACCCTCGGCACGAACGCTCGCTTGGGCGATCCGAATCGAGTCTGATATACGCAGCCTCTGGAGCGGAACGGCCCCTATGACGGCCTTTGCCAATTTTTCGTTATAGAACGGGCTTCCGTTTTCTCGATGGACGCAAATCGTAAAGAAGAATTCGCAGTCGCTCCTGGTGTAGCATTCCACTGGCAGCCGATGTTTCTTGCGGCGAGGTTGCTGCGAATTGTGAGTATTCAGAAAGTTGATTAGGTCGCAGTAATCTTCATATGCCCCCATCTGGGCATCTCCCAAAAGTGGCCATTTAAGCGACGCCGCGGTGAGCGTCCCTTACTTTGGCAAGTTAAACCCCCTTAAGAAAACGGAGGATGCCTCAGCCGAGACATCCTCCAAGGTTAATCCTTTTACTCCGACTTCACCAAACCAACTGTGTTTCCTTCGGGATCGGCGAAAAGGGCAAAGGTCACCATATTGGGGATTTCGGTGACCGGAACGACAGTCTTGCCACCCATGCGCTCTAGCCTGTCCAGATAGGCCTGCAGATCGTCGACTTCAACGTAAAAGGTTACATGGTTTGGCGCGTCGCCTCCGGCTCCGACTCCGCCGCCAATGCCTTTCCCTCCTTGCGCTTCGACCAAACCATATTTCATGGGATTGTCGGCATTGATCTTCCAATCGAAAAGCTCGCTGTAGAATGTCTGGAGCTTTCCGCCATCCTGGCCCAAGACTTCGAAATGTACTACTGGTGCACCCATATGAATTTCCTCCTTTTTTTGATTAGGGTTATTTGATTTGAACTACCCGGTGATCTGATTCTCGTAACGATAAAACCAAGCCGATGCTGGGCAAATACGAATTAATCCGAATCATGTTCTTGAGAAGCTCTGCAAATAGCGTTCTTTTATAACATTCCGATGATGCAGTTCATGCCCGGCAATAACATGGGCAATCGCCCTCACCGTAAACTTGAAGCCGCTCGCCATTCCCGTTCTCATCATCATTTCATCACTAAAACTCCTGAATAATGCAACGTTTGATGACCTGAGCAGCCGAAATTCTTCCAGTAGATCCTGCAAAGAGCGGTCCTTGAAATTGGCATTTTCCACATAGTTGTTTTGCTCGAAGGAGGGCAAGTGTTTCTTTTCATTTCTGCTGAAGCACAGGGCACGATAAGCGAACATTCTTTCGGCATTTATGAGATGGCCAACGACTTCCTTGATAGTCCATTTTCCTGGCGCGTAGCGCTGCATGGCCCGTTCTTCGCCCAGTCCTTCGAGATCCTGAATGGTTTCGTCGATCTGCCGCTCGAGTATCGATGCGATGTCTCCGTCAGGGACGTTTTTTATGTAGGTGCTGTAATAAGCCGCATATTCATTTTTCTCAGGACGATTCATTAACGCACGTTCCTTTGTTGTTTATTTCAGGTAGGATTCTGCCACAAAGACACCAAGACATAAAAGTGATTGATCGTGTTTAGATTAACACGACAGCCTCACCGGAAATTCCATTTACCTATTGGAATGATCTTGGTGACTTTGTGCCTTTTTGGCTAGTTTTTGAAATATCCCAATCCGCCCAAAGGGAGGAGATTCTCTTCGTTAGTATCCCACCGCGCGGCCGTCGTAGCTGCGGGAATCAGCGGCGCCGTAAAGAATGCCGTTTTCCCAATCGATGGCAATGCCCATGGCCCTGCCCTGGGTGGATCGATATCGGATACGGTGGCCATACGTTTCATATAACCGTTGCGAGTCGGGAGAAAATCCCAATCTCTCGAACGAAGTCACATCCGGTAACCACTGGTGATGGATTCGACCCGCCTCGATTGCCTCCGCGACGTTCATCTTGTGATCGATGAAATTAAGAACGACTTGAAGAACCGTATTAATGATGGTTTTCCCGCCGGGGCTGCCTACAACCAGAACCGGCTTGCCATCTTTTGCGAGGATGGTAGGCGTCATGCTGGAGAGCATGTGCTTCTCCGGAGCGACCAGGTTGGGGGGTGTTCCAATATATCCAGTTGTGTCCGTTCTCCCCGGCACTGCGTTGAAATCTCCCATTTCATTGTTGAGCAGAAAACCCGCACCTTCCACGACAATGCCAGACCCGTAGCCGTATTCAAGCGTATAAGTCACAGCCACGGTATTGCCTTCGCTGTCAACCACCGAGAAATGGGTTGTTTCGGTGCTTTCGGAAATCTGGTTAAAGACCCCTGCTCTGCTTTTTGAGGCGCGATATGGTTCAATGTCCGCCCGCAGCTCTGCGGCATGTTCTTTTGAAGCCAACCTGGCAATGGGCATATCTGGATTAAAATCGGGGTCGCCGAGGTAGAGTGCGCGGTCTGCAAATGCCCGGCGCATGGCTTCGGTGAGAAGATGCAAATAGTGGGCTGAATTGTGGCCGATTTTCGCTAGATTAAATCCCTCCAGAATATTCAGCATTTCGACCAGCGCGACACCGCCGGAGCTGGGCGGTGACATGGAATAAACATCGTGGCCGCGATACGTCCCGTGGATTGGCTTCTGCTCCCTGGCCTCGTATCTCGCCAGATCCTCTTCCGTAATCAGGCCACCATTCTTTTTCATAAATTCAGCGATCAGCCTTGCTGTTTTGCCATTGTAAAAGCCGCTTCTTCCGTTTTTCCGGATGCGGTTCAAGGTTGCGGCGAGATCGGGCTGCCGCCAGATATCTCCGGGTCCATATTGCTCTTTTCCGTTCTTTAAGAATGAATTGAGAGTGGAGGGATACCGATCTTTGGCACGATTGGCTACATTCCGCATTCCACGGCTGAGCGCCCAACTCACCGGAAATCCTTCCTCGGCCAGTTTGATGGCAGGCTCCACAAGTTCCGGCCACGCCTTGCTGCCCAGCCGCTGGTGCGCAAGATAGAGACCCGCCACCGTGCCCGGCACGCCGACGGCAAGAATTCCCTTATGATTTGAATTGTTCTTGATCTGACCATTTTCATCCAGGAACATGGTCTCGGTAGCGGCAAGAGGCGCTTTTTCGCGAAAATTAAAGGCCGTGACTGTTCCGTCGGCGCCATGATACACCATGAATCCGCCGCCTCCGATGTTGCC
>JAUXJX010000045.1 GCA_030624545.1 Bacteroidota bacterium
ATTGCGAACTGATTTCTGCTGCAATCAATTTACCATCTATGATCTTCATTACTATATGCCATCATGGTAGATTGATTCGCTCAATTGATAGCGCTTTCCCAGTTTCCGGATCGACCGAAATGACGACGCCACAAAACCGTAGGTTGTCGCTGGCAACTTCGTACTTCATATTGGTGGAATAGACGAATCGGTGCAGCGCCACTGCCTTGCTCATGCCAATCACCGAATCGACTGCGCCTGTCATCCCGGCGTCCGTTAGATAGGCTGTCCCCTTTGTCAATATTCTGTCATCTGCAGTTTGAACGTGGGTATGTGTACCAACCACCGCACTTACCTTGCCATCCAGATGCCAACCCATCGCAATTTTTTCTGCAGTGGCCTCCGCGTGAAAGTCCACAAACACAATTTGTGCGTTTTTCTTCAATTTCCTGATTTCCTCCAATCCAACAGCGAAGGGGTTGTCTGTTGGTGTCATAAAGATCCGGCCTTGCAGATTCAGAACACCGAGATTAAGTCCATTTTTGTTCGTTACAATGCCAGACCCTACTCCCGGGTTGCCCCGCGGATAATTTGCCGGCCGCAACACCCTGTTATCGGTCTTCAGCACCTTAACCGATTTGAAGGTATCCCATATATGATTTCCGCTTGTGATGAGATCGATACCCATCAGCAGCAATTTTGACACGTCTCTTTCACTTACCCCTTTTCCTTCATGCAGATTTTCTCCGTTGGCCAGGCAAAAATCAACAGAGTATTTTTTCCGTAAAGACGGTAACATCTTCTCGACAATTTGGACGCCGGGTTCGCCAACGATATCGGCTATGAAAAGGATGGTTGCTGTATTGGACATTGCTTACTTATGGGCTACTTTGCATAATTTACTGCACGGAATTCGCGAATTACGGATACTTTTACTTGCCCCGGGAATTTCAATTCGTCTTTTATTCGCTTGGTTAGGTCAACGGCAAGCTGATTTGCCTGTAGATCATCCAGCTCTTTCGGATTTACGATAACTCTGATCTCCTTGCCGGCCTGCAGCGCGAAAGTCTCGCCTACGCCATTGAACTCCCGGGCGATTGTCTCCAATTTGTCCAGGCGACGCACATACTCTTCTAAATTCTCGCGCTTTGCGCCGGGACGACTGCTGGAAATTTGGTCCGCTGCTTGCACCAATACGGCGATGGCTGAGTCGGCAGAATTCTCTTCGTCGAATGAGAGAATTGTATTTTGAACAATTGGACCCTCACCGTGTTTCTTGGCCAGATCCGCACCCAACTGGGCAAATGTAAGGTCAGATTTTCGTTCATCCGTCTTCCCGATATCGTGAAGCAGCCCCGCCCTTTTTGCAAGTGCCGTGTCCAGACCTAGTTCCCCAGCCATTGTACCGGCCAGATGGGCAACTTCGATGCTGTGATGCAAGAGATTCTGGCCAAAGCTCATCAGGTAATTGAGTTTTCCCAGCGCTTTGACCAGTTCGGAGCTTAAGCCATGAATGCCCAGATCCATAACGGTCCGTTCGCCCAATTCGAACATCTTCTCTTCGATTTCTTCTCTTGCTTTTTCAACAACATCTTCAATCCTGCCGGGATGAATGCGGCCGTCGCTGATCAATTTTTGAATGGACAGCTTTGCGATTTCCCGTCGAATCGGTTCAAAGCATGAGAGCAATACGACGTCCGGTGTGTCATCCACAATTACCTCGACCCCGGTGGCCATCTCAAATGCCCGGATATTTCGACCCTCCCGCCCTATGATTCGTCCTTTCATCTCGTCGCTGGGTAGCTGAATAAGACTTACCGTTGATTCGACAGATTGGGGACAGGGAGTTTTCTGAATGGCCTGAATGACGAGCTCTTTCGCCTCACGGTTGGCATTAAGGCGCGCCTGGTCCTGAATATTCTTCACGATAAGGGTGCAGTCTTTTTTGGCCTCATCTACCAGACTCTCCATCAGTCTGTTCTTTGCCTCTTCTCGAGTTAAACCGGATATTGATTCGAGCCGCCTGATCTGCTCCTGGATAGAGCTATCTAGTTTCTTAGCTTTCTCTCCGAGCTCTCTTTCTCGGTCTGTAACTTCCGTCTGTAAGTTATTGAGTTCTTTTTCCCGGTTAACAAGCAAGTCGGCCCTACGATCCATGTTTGCTTCTTTTGCAGATATTTGCTTATCCAGCCGAGCCAGTTCATTCCGCTTTTGCCTGGCTTCCTTATCAGCCTGCTGTTTCATCCGGTATATCTGGTCTTTCGCCTCAAGAACTTTTGTTTTCTTTAAACGCTCTGATTCTCCCTTCGCATCCCTGAGGAGATGTTCTGCCTGTTCCTTCGTCCTGATTGCCCGGGCATTTATGACACGTATACTTAAGAATCTACCCAAGACAAAAGCCGCCGCTGCAATGAAAGCAAGCAGCACATAGATGGTTAAAGTCATTTACGTTCCTCCTGCTAAAAAAAATCCCCACTCTAGAGCAATCGTCCAGTTTTCGTCTGTGTCTTCCACAGATTGCTATAGAATGGGGGCGGAACGATTCGGGGCAAATGAAATATTAGGGAATCGAGATTTGTTCCAGCCTAGAAATCAAGTTGTCAATCTTCTTTTCGTATCGCTCGACTAATTCTTCTTCTTCCAGACGTTCCCTAAATAATTCATCAGTAATATTCAAAGCCGCCAAAATGGCAACCTTCAGGGCAGATTTGACTGCAACCTTTTGATCGATTTCGCGCATCTTGGCGTCAACATAATTGGCAACCTTTATAATATACTCCTCGTCACCAATGCCTCGAATGGGATATTCAGTTCCATAAATATTGACCTTAAAAGTCTTCTTTTCCGGCTCCATTGAATCTCCAATTCGAAAGGCCATTAGGCTTTAGAGCATTGAATCAAGTCGATCCAATTTTTCCAATAAGCTTGAAATCTTATCCTTCATCTCTTCCTCATTTCTTAGATTCGATTCCGCCTTGAAGGATTTCGATTCGTATTGCTCACATCGAGCCTCCAGAGCCATAATGAGGCGATCCCTTTCTTCAAGCTCATTCTTCAATTCAGCATTGGCATGCTCAAGAGCCTGTGACCCTTCACCCAAGGAATCCATATGCTCAACAATTTGGTTGATCTTCTCTTCTAGCTTTTCTATACTGGAATTACTCAAAGATCATCCTTATCTGGGATACTAACCTCGCAGAACGGCATCAAATTCATTCCTGGCCGCCCTGATAATTTGATCAACAGCTTCGTTGACCTCATCCTCAGTAAGCGTTCTTTCGTTAGCTTGAAACGTGAGCGAAAAAGCAATGCTTTTTTTGCCTATTGGAACTTGTTGACCCGAATAAACATCAAAGATGAAAATATCCTTAAGATTTGTTCCGCCCCATTCCTGAATTTTTTCAAATAATTTACCTCCTGGTGTCTCTATATCTACCACGAATGACAGATCTCTTCGGACCCAGGGAAATCTCGGAACCGAATGAAATCGCTTGGTTTGTACAAAATTAGGAATTATTTTGTCCAAATTCAATTCAAATAAAAAGCACTCTCCTCCTAAATCGTATTCCTGTTGAACTATCGGATTCAGCCGGCCCAGAAATCCAACCTCATCCTCTGACAGCCGCACAACCAGAGACGATTCATCAAGAGCCCATGTTTGCTTTGGTGAATATTGCGCACCGGGAATACTGAATCGCCGGAAGAAATCCTCAATAAGTCCTTTTACGTCGAAGAAATCGATCGGGCGACTTTTGTGATCCCAATGTGCATTTTCAGCATTTCCAAACATCAGCCCGCCTAACAATAGATTCTCCAGAAAAGACGAATCACCGCAAAGATAGGAAGATCCGATTTCGAAAATCTTTAGATCTTCATTTTGGCGAAACAGATTGAACTGGGCAACTCGAACCAGTGTCGCGACAAGAGAGGGGCGAAGGACCGCCATGTCCTCGCTGATAGGATTTTGCAGCCTGACCGTTTCTTCCGGAAAGTACTTCAATACGATCTCTGAGCCCGGAATCATGCTGTTTGTAACCGTCTCAGAGTATCCATTTCCGGTCATAAATTCTCTGACTTCGTTTAAGGTCTGCTCCTTTGAATTGGAATGGGAGAGCAATGGGACCGATGCAATGTAGTTCTCCGGAATCTTGTCATATCCCGTAATGCGCGAAATTTCTTCAATCAGGTCGATTTCCCGGGTTAGGTCAGGTCGAAAGGTGGGAATTTCAACTTCATATCCCGTCGCGGTCTTACCGTTTGTGGAGCTTTCGATTGGTTTAGCCCCCAAGCCGAGCCTTGTGAAGAGCTCTTCAACTTCAGTTGAGGAAAGGCTAATTCCAAGATGTCTGGGAATGCTGGCTAGCCTAAAGTTGACGAGGGGCGAAGGAATAGGCAGAACATATTGATCAAGAAGATCCTTTTGGACCTGGCCTCCCGCGAATTGAGCCATTAGGCCTGCGGCACGGTCAATTCCGTTTGGGATGCCATTGGGATCCACACCCCTCGAAAATCTAACGCTGGCTTCTGTTGAAATCCCCAGCTGAGCCGCGCTCCTGCTAATGAATTTGGGGCCGAAATAGGCGCATTCCAACAAGACGTCCCTGGTCTGTTCAGACACTTCCGTATTCTGACCGCCCATGATGCCGCCCAGGGCGACAATGCGCTTGCCGTCACAGATTAATACTGTATCGTCGCCAAGTTCGTGGAGCTTTTCATCTAATGTGACAAATTGTTCCCCTTTGGTTGAAAGACGAACGCGAATTTGTTTATCCTCGAGCAGAGCATAATCGAACGCATGAAGTGGATAGCCAAGCTCGGTCAAGACGTAATTGGTTATGTCGACGATATTATTAATCGTACGGAGACCGACTTTCGTTAATCGGTCGTGCATCCAAATTGGAGATGGTCCGATCTTCACATCCCTGATAATCCGAGCGGCATAGCGTGGACAACCTTCAGGGGCTTCAATCCCAATACGGACTAATTCGGCTGTCGCTGTGCCTGATTCCGCGATTTTTGTGTCCGGATTCCGAAGCGGATTGCCGGTCAGTGCGGAAATATCTCTCGCAATGCCGATGACACTAAGACAATCAGCACGATTCGGGGTGAGATCAATGTCATAAACGGTGTCGGTTTCCGGAACCAGATGATTGATTGCATCCCCGGGACTGAGCGTCTCCTCAACAAATACGACCGATTTCTCATCAGAAAGTCCGAGAGACTCATAGGTGGAGATTTGAAAAGTACGGGTCCCTCCCTTTGCGGGCTGCAGAACGACTTTCTGATTTTTTTGAAGCTGCCCTGAGGTGAATTCGATGGTTTCTGTACGACGGCCGGTCTTTACCTTGTAGAGATTTCCATCGACTGTCTCTACAACCTCACCAACAATTGCCCCATTGGTGTTTCTATGAATATTCTCGGTGCCGTCGACTTCCAGCCCCAGGATTGTTAGCTTTTCTGCGAGCTGTTCAGGAGAGAAATCAAAATCAACAAACTCTTTTAGCCAATGATATGTGCATTTCATCTAAGATTGCTCTATGAACCTGAGATCATTTTCATAAAAATAGCGGATGTCTGAGATACCATATTTCAGCATGGCGATCCTTTCAACTCCCATTCCCCAGGCGAAACCGGTGTATTTTTCAGGATCGTATCCAACGTCCTTGAAAACCTCCGGATCAACCATGCCTGCTCCAGCAATATCCAACCATCCGGATCCTTTGCAGGCTTTACATCCCTTCCCCTTGCAGATTATACAGCTAAAATCGTATTCCGCGCTTGGCTCTGTGAAAGGAAAATAACTGGGACGGAATCTTATTCTCATGTCGGGGCCAAACAGCCTCTTCGCAAAGGCCGATATTGTCCCCTTAAGATCCGCGAAAGTGAGATCGGTGTCGACCGCCAACCCTTCGACCTGATGAAAAACCGGAAAATGCGTAGCATCCGGAGTGTCTTTTCTATAGCACCTGCCCGGAGCGATCATCCTGATTGGAGGCGATTGAGATTCCATAACGCGAATTTGAACGGGCGAAGTTTGTGTCCGCAAGACCCAGCCGCCCGCCAAATAGAAGCTGTCTTGCATCTCTCGGGCGGGATGGCCCTCAGGTATGTTGAGCGCCTCGAAGTTATAATAGTCGTTTTCAATTTCCGGACCTTCTTCGACGGTAAAGCCCATCCGTGAGAAAATGTCCTTAATTTCGTCGAGAGTTTTCGTTATGGGGTGCTTCCTCCCCCACTTTTGCTGAAAGCCCGGCAGAGTAAGATCAATCTTTTCATGCTGCATCCGGACCTTCTGAAATCGATCCGTAGCTGCCTGGATCTGATGTGATAATTCACTCCTGAGGGAATTTAGCTCTTTGCCCAATAGGGGGCGAGCATCCGGAGAGACTTGACCCAGCAGCGAGAAACGCTTTTGCAGCAGCCCCTTTTTGCTCAGGTATTTGGTGCGGACCCGATCTACATCCTTCAAATCAGCGCAGTTTTTTACCTCTTCCAAGAACTCCTGCTTAAGCCCTTGTAATTCTTCGATCTGATCATCAACTGCGAATTCAGTCATTTGTCCGGGATTCATTTCACCATTGCGGCAATTTCAGAGAATGCCGCCGGATCGTGGACCGCCAGCTCGGCCAGTGTTTTCCGGTCCAATTCGATCTGTTTTTTCTTGAGCCCGTCCATAAATTTGGAGTAGGACAATCCATGCAGCCTCGCCGCCGCATTGATTCGTACTATCCACAGCCGTCTAAAATCTCTCTTCTTGACTCTACGGTCCCGATAGGCATACTGGAGTCCTTTTTCCACCGCCTCTCTTGCGATGCGGTAGTTATTGCTCCGTCGGCCCCAATATCCCTTGGCCTGTTTGAGAAATCGCTTTCTTCTACGGCGGGATGCAACATTATTTGATGCTCTTGGCATTATTCCTCCTAGGACACAATCATTTTCTTAACTCTACCCTCATCCTGAGAAGCTACGTAACCTGTTTGCCTCAATCCTCGTTTTCGCTTGGTGCTTTTCTTCGTTAAAATATGACTCGTATGAGACTTGCGTCTTGCCACTTTGCCGGTGCCTGTAAGCTTGAATCGCTTGGCCGCCCCGGATCGTGATTTCATTTTTGGCATATCAGCTCCACTTCATTTTTTGGCCAAAAAAAGTACTATGTTTCTTCCTTCTTCTGTCGGACCTTTGTCAATTTTGGCAAGATCCTCCAACTCCCTTTGGACCCGTTCCAACAATTTATATCCGAATTCCTTATTTGCCAGTTCCCGTCCCCGAAACATGATTGTTATCTTTAACCGATTCCCATCCTCCAGAAACTTTCTGGCATGGCGAATCTTATGCATCAAATCATGTTCCTCCGTTCTGGGACGAAGCCTTATCTCCTTTTTGTGAATTACATGCTGCTTCTTCTTTTGATCCTTCTCCTTTTTGGCTAACTCATAAAGGTACTTCCCGAGATCCATTATCTTGCACACGGGCGGCTCGGCGCCCGGTGCGACTTCAACCAAATCTAATCCGGCCTCATCAGCCATCTGCAAGCCTTTATCGGTGTCGACTATCCCCTGTTGCTTTCCTTGTTCATCAATCAAGCGAATACGGGAAACATTAATCTGATCATTTACCCGTAACTGATTCTCCTTAATAGGCGGACTCCTCAATAGGCAGACTCCTCAATTAGGTTTCCATGGATTTTTGGATAACCTCTTCACCGATCATTGAAATCAGGTTATCCAGGTCAATTTGGCCCACATCTCCTTTTCGTCTTTTTCTGAGCGAAACCATCCCCTGTTCGACCTCTTTGTCACCGATTATGAGCATATAAGGGATTTTCTGTGTCTCCGCCTCACGAATCTTGTATCCAACTTTTTCATTCCTATCGTCCAGTTGGGCACGAATTCCGGAACCGGAAATTCGCTCGAGACATTGAGCAGCATATTCCTGGTGCCTTTCGGTTATGGGAATAACGATGGCTTGTGTTGGCGCCAGCCAAACCGGAAATGCTCCACCGTAATGTTCGATGAGAATTCCAAAAAATCGCTCCAATGAACCGAGAAGCGCTCGATGAATCATAATTGGCCGGTGCCTCCCGCCGTCTTCACCAACAAAATGCAGATCGAATCGTTCCGGATTGTTAAAATCCACCTGAATTGTAGTGCATTGCCAGGATCTCTTCAAGACATCTCGAATCTTGATGTCGATCTTGGGGCCGTAGAATACGCCTTCACCGGGATCGACCTCGTATTCTATCTCCCTAATTTTTAACGCATTTGCCAGCGCATTTGTGGCCAGATCCCAGCTCTCTTCAGAGCCGACGAATTTCTCAGGTTGCGTACTCAAGAAAATCTCGAACTCTTTGAAGCCAAAGGAGTTGAGGAAAAACATATTGAAATCCAGGATTTCAACAATCTCGGCTTCCAGTTGGTCCGGGCGGCAAAATACGTGGGCATCATCCTGGGTGAACCCGCGCACCCGCAGTGTGCCATGCAGAACGCCGGAGCGTTCATACCGGTAGACCGTCCCCAACTCGGCGTAGCGGATCGGGAGCTGCTTGTAGCTTCTGATTTTGGAGCTATAAACATTGATGTGAAAAGGACAGTTCATCGGCTTCAGCTCATACTCGACGTCGTCGATGAGCATGGGCGAATACATGTTTTCCTTGTAGTATTCGGTATGCCCGCTCTTGCGCCACAGATCCAGTTTTGCGATATGCGGAGTATTGAGCAGATCATAGCCGGATTTCAGATGTTCCTCTTTCCAGAAATGTTCGATGATATGCCTGATTAATGCGCCTTTGGGATGCCACAGAATTAAACCGGACCCTATTTCGTCACTTGTGGAAAAAAAATCCAATTCCCTGCCCAGTTTGCGATGGTCTCTTTTCTTGGCCTCTTCCAGCAGCCGCAGGTGCTCCTCCAACTGGGACCGGTCCGGGTACGATGCGCCATAAATGCGCTGCAGCATCTTGTTGTTTTCGTCGCCACGCCAATAGGCGCCGGCAATGCTGAGCAGCTTGAAATGCTTTATGTAGCCGGTATTCGGCAAATGGGGCCCGAGACATAAATCTACATAGTTGCCCTGGCGGTAGATGGATATGACGGAGTCCATCTCTTCCAGAAGCTCAATTTTGTAATTTTCGTTTATCCCGGAGAACAGCTTAATGGCATCGTTCTTTTGGATTTCCTCGCGTTTTATGGTGAGCCGCTGTCTGGACAACTCCTTCATTTTCTTCTCAAGGGTGGCAAGGTCATCCGGACTTAAGGAAGTATCC
>JAUXJX010000235.1 GCA_030624545.1 Bacteroidota bacterium
CTACATAACACGGGGCTACCGCCAGGACATCAATGAAGTCATCAATGGGGCCATTTTTGAATCCGACATGGATGAAATCGTCCTGGTGAAGAATATCGAACTCTATTCTTTGTGTGAACACCATCTGCTGCCCTTTTTCGGCAAATGCCATGTCGGCTATTTGCCCAATGGCAAGGTGATCGGACTCTCCAAAATTCCCCGAATCGTAGACGTGTTTGCTCGCAGGCTGCAAATCCAGGAGAGGCTAACTACGGAGATTGCAGATGCGATTATGAGGTATACAAATGCCGCGGGCGTAGGTGTGGTCATTGAAGCGCAGCATTTTTGTATGATGATGCGGGGGGTGGAGAAGCAGAATTCGAGCATGACCACGTCCCGCATTTTGGGCGTCTTTCGGGACAACGAATCGACTCGGGCTGAGTTTTTCAGTTTGATCAGGTAGCCGGCCTGCATTCAAGATTTCTCCCGCAATCAAGTATATGAACCGATTCGTCAAACAGTCACTGTTCTGCTGCTGAACCAAGGAAAATGTATCTTAGCATAAGTAGAAGATTTGAGTTTTGTGCCTCGCACAAATATGGAGTTCCGGATTGGTCTGCTGAAAAGAATTTCGAGACATTCGGTCCTGAGGCGAAAGGGCGTTATGGCCATGGGCATAACTATGCCGCCTACTTCATATTGCATGGCCCGGTCGATCCCCAATCCGGAATGATGTTGAACCTTCTCCACGTGAAAGGCAAAATCGCGCCTGTGATCGATGGGAGATTCGATCACAAATTCCTGAACCTGGATACGCCGCCCTTCAACGAGATACAACCGACGCCCGAAAATCTCGCGCAGCAGCTTCTTGATGAAGTTCAGCCGATATTTTCTGATGATCACGTCACGCCGGTTGTCTGCCATTTGCGGGAGAGTCCAACTCGGGCGGCGACTGCATACCACAGCGGCAGGACCGAAAGTGACCTCTGGATGGATTTCTCCGCAGCCCGGCGAACTTATTCACCACATCTATCGGATGCGGAGAATCGGGAGCTTTTTGGCAGAGCCTCAGCCGTGGGAGGAAGTGGACATCACTTCAGGCTGCGGGTCACCTTGCAGGGCGATATCGATCCCCACACAGGTATGATCGTCCCGGATCAAATAAGCCGCACGGTTCTTTGTAATCTGCGTGGAGAATTGAATCATCGCAACCTTGACGATATTCCCTTCCTGTCTGGCCAGCCGCAAACAACGGAGATCCTGGCTCTATATATCTGGCGAAAGCTAAAGCCGGAGCTGCCAATGTCACGCGTTTGCCTGTATGATTCAGGCGGCTTTTTCGTGGAGTATCATGGCAACAATGAGTTTATGTTGGGCCTCGCGGCGCAATTTCACGCAGCACACCGGTTGCACAGCCCAAATCTGACCGATCGAGAAAATGAAGAACTCTATGGAGTCTGTGGCAATCCCAATGGGCACGGCCATCTCTTCGATGTGGAATGCACCTTGTGCGGTTCTCTGGACGAACGTAGCGGGACCCTGCAAAATGTTGGGAGGTTGTCCGCGGAATTAGCGGACATTCTCGAAGAATGGGACTATAAGCATCTGAATCTTGAGGTGCCGGAATTCGGGAACAAGGCCTCCACCGGTGAGAACATTGTCCGGTCACTCTGGCGGAAACTGGATCCCAGGGTTGATGGTAACTTGCAGCGCTTGCGACTGTTGGAAACGGTGAATAATCGATTCTCTTTGAGAAGGGAAATCGGATAGCGGACTTTCCATAATTTGCTTCGGAAGAAATCTGTTGCCTTTAAAATCATTTTTCACAATCTTTACTTTCAGGCAAGCTTCAAATTCCTGCCATAACCGGATTGTTCTTAATAACTGACATTTGTTCAACACGAATTAGACTGAGGATTCGCTATGATTAAGATCCCGGAAAACGTCGCGGATCTTGTTACCTATGAGCACGGAAAGAGGTTCGAAGTAATCACGGAGAAGTTCCGGCCTGAAGAAATTGCAAAACTATCCTCTAACGAGAATACCAATGGCGCATCTCCAAAGGCTTTGGCGGCGATGCAAGAGGCGATAAAGGATTCCCATTGGTACCCGGACCCGGCCTGCCTTGATCTGCGCAGGAAGATCGCCGCAAAATTTGGCGTCGGTGAAGAGAACATCGTCGTCGGCAACGGCTCCGAAGGTCTTATCTCAAATATTTGCAGGGCCTTTTTTGAATCGGGAGACGAATTGCTTACCTCCATTAATTCCTTCGTGGCCGTCTATATCACGGCCAGGGCTGCAAATATTCCCTGCATCAAAGTGCCAATGAAGGAAGGATATAAGCTCGATCTCGACGCAATTCTTGCTGCGGTAACGCCGAAAACCAAGGCAATCTATTTGGCGAATCCCAATAATCCTACCGGTACCATGTTCGCCGCGCCGGAATTTGCCGAGTTCATGTCGGAAAACTCACGTGATATCCTCGTAATTCTGGACGAAGCATACTACGAATTTGCGCGGTATCTCTCGCCGGATTACCCCAACGTCTCTTTCTTGGATTATGACAACATCATCAATCTTAGGACCTTTTCCAAGGCCTATGGACTGGCAGGAATCAGAATTGGGTATGGGGTTGCTAACGAGCCCATAATAAATGCTCTTTTGAAAGTAAAGCTTGTATTTGAGCCCTCCGTGATAGCACAGGCGGCGGGCGGTGGGGCGATCGAGGACGAAGAATTTCTGCAAAGAGCAGTCGAAAATAATAAACAGGGGCTTGACTATTTCCACCGCGAGTTTTCTGATCTTGGCCTGCCCTGCTTTGAGTCGTTTGCAAATTTTGTTATGATCGAATTCCCAGATTCCGAAAGGGCCATGGAGATTAGCAGCAAACTGCTTGAACATGGCGTGATTGTGCGGCCTTTGAAATCCTTTGGATTGCCGCACTGCATTCGCATTACCGTTGGCCAACCTTGGGAAAATGAGCTTTGCGTTCGTGCCATGAGGGAGATTTTGTAATCGCATTTTGTTATGACTGATTCTCTACCGCAAGAAAAGATCCAGGACATTCACTTGAATGCAGAAGCCGTCAATCCCAATTTTGACTGGAAGAAAGTTCTGCGTTTGGTCCTCATCTCCCGGGCGATCGACGAGATAGAGGAAGCCAAGCTCGTACCCGAAGGCAAGGTACAGTACCAGTTTTCGGCGCGTGGCCATGATATGGCCCAGGTTCTACTCGGTTCGTTGCTTACTCACAAGCACGATGCTGCAAGCGCGTACTATCGCTCCAGACCCCTTCTGCTCACCTTGGGGTTGAGCTCAGAGGATGCGCTCGCCGCTCCCCTGGCCAAATCAGGCGGATTCAGTGACGGCCGCGATATTGGTGTGGTCTGCAACCTGCCCTCGAACAACGGTCCCATTTGTCTACCCATGTCTGGAGACGTCGGTTCCCAGTTCACCCCTGCCGTGGGCTGGGCGCAGGCGATTGAATACCGGCGTAAGGTCCTGAAGGAAAAGGAATATGAAAATGCCATTGCAGTGGTGCTGGGAGGAGAGGGAGCCGTCGCAACAAACGGCTTTTGGTCATCGCTGACGATTGCCACGACCCTGGAGCTGCCACTTCTGTTCTACGTCGAAGACAATGGCTATGCGATCTCAGTTCCCGGCGACAAGCAGACCCCTGGCGCCAACATCGCCAGCAACCTGGCTTCCTTTGCCAACCTGCATGTAATCGATACCGATGGAACGGAGCCGGACGACGCTTCAAGACATCTTTTTGAAGCCGTTGAGCTCGTCCGCTCTCGCAACGGTCCGGTGTTGATCCGGCTGCAGGTGCCCCGTCTCTCCGGCCACTCCGGGCAAGATACGCAAACCTATAAAGGAGAGGAAGTCATCGAAGCGGAAAGGCACAAGGATCCGCTCAAGAAGCTGTCCGAGTATCTCGTTCCGGCGGCCCTGTCCGAGGAGGATTTGGCTCAGCTCAAAGATGAAGTAGAAGAGGAAGTGAATTCCGCGCTGCAGATGGCGCTTGCCCGGCCAGAGCCGGATTCCGCCAGGGTTGGGCGGTATGTCTTTGCGGAAAAAAACAGTGATGGCTCGCCCGATCTGCAATTAAGAGGCGGTTTGGCTGCTGAGGGCCATCGGTTTCCCGCGTCCTCTGATATTCCGGAGCCGGAGCCGACGCGGATCAATATGTTGACCGCCATCCGCCGCACGCTCGAGGTCGAGCTCAGAACAAATCCAAAGGTGCTGGTGTTTGGCGAGGACGTGGGGCCCAAAGGCGGTGCCCATGCCGCCACCATGGGACTGCAAAAAGCCTTTGGCGAGGAACGTGTTTTTGATACCAGCCTGTCCGAGGAGGGAATTATCGGCAGATCCGTCGGAATGGCCTTTGCCGGCCTGATGCCGGTTGCGGAAATCCAATTCCGCAAATATGCAGATCCCGCAACCGAACAGTTGAATAACTGCGGCACCATTCGCTGGCGAACGGCGAATAGATTTGCCGCTCCCATTGTTGTGCGGCTTCCGGGCGGATTTGCGAAGGTCGGAGATCTCTGGCACAGCATATCCGGCGAGGTCGAGTGGGTGCACGGCATCGGCTGGCAGGTATGCTGTCCTTCA
>JAUXJX010000163.1 GCA_030624545.1 Bacteroidota bacterium
AGTTGGAGAAAAGATTCTTTCCCAAAATCCAATTTGGAATCTATTCGAAGAAAAGGAACTGCAGCCAGATGGTCGTACGGTTGTCAATCAAACTCTTCCAAGCTCGCGCATCTCGTTAGTTGCTAGTAATAGAATGCAAAAGTGAAAGATTGAGGAATTCAAGCGACATGTTGATTCTATACAATCCAAGCAGCACCAGTCCCGACAGGGAACCGCTTCCTATGTCACTGCTGGCTTTGGCTGCGGTGCTGGAAGATCGATACGATTATGAAATCGTAGATGGCAATTTCCTGACGGATCCTGGAAATGAACTGATTCAAATTTTGCGTGACAAGAAAGCGACCACGCTGGGTATGACGGTAATGCCGGGGCCCCAGGTAAACCAAGCGGTCCCTTTGGCCAAAAGGATAAAGCAGGAGATCCCCAGTCTACCAATTATTTGGGGTGGCTACTTTCCCACCCAGCATGGTGAAGTGGCGCTGGAATCGGGCTATGTGGACTTCGTCGTAAGAGGGCAAGGTGAATTAACTTTGTTGGAATTGATGGATGTGCTTCACAATGGCGGCGGTCTGTCTTCGGTCAACGGATTGATGTATCGTGAAGGTAGCCAGATCAAACAGAATTCGGAACGCGCGCTCACGCCCATCAATGATTTCCCACGTTTTCCTTACCATCGAGTGAAGATGGAAAGATATATTCGGAGGAACTATATCGGCGGCCGTACGACGGACCATAGTTCGAGTTTCGGTTGTCCTTTCGCCTGTAACTTTTGTGCCGTCGTCAGCATGTCCAATCGACGTTGGCTACCGGAATCTCCTAAAAGAATGGCGGACACCTTCAAATTATTGAAAGAGCACTACGGAGTGAATGGCATCCTCTTTCACGATATGGACTTTTTTATCTCTGAGCCGCGCGTGGCCGAGTTTTGTGATCGGATTAAGGGTTTCGGCGTGAGTTGGTGGGCCTTGGGCAGAACAGATGAATTGAACCGCTACAAAGAAGCGACCTGGAAGCTTATGCAGAAGAGCGGTTTGAAAATGGTATTCTGCGGTGCGGAAAGCGGCTCCGATTACATGCTAAGTAAGATGAATAAGGGCGGTCACGCCTCTGCTCAGGTGACCCTGGATTTGGCGGTCAAAATGAAGCAATATGGCATTATTCCAGAGTATTCATTTGTATTGGGCAACCCGCCCGAACCGGAAAAAGACATAGAGATCACTTTTGATTTTATTCGCAGACTAAAAGAAAAAAATCCAGCAGTAGAGATTGTTCTATATAGCTATACACCAGTGCCGATGAATGCTAGCGGTGGCGATTTATACGAACATTCAAGGGAGGCAGGATTCGAGTTTCCCAGCTCACTTGAGGAATGGGTAGAGGATCCCTGGCGTCAGTTCGCCATGCGACGAGAACCAAAAACTCCGTGGCTCGACGAGAATAGCTTCAGAAAAATCCGCAACTTCGAACGCGTCGTTAACGCTTATTACCCAACAACCACGGATTTGAAACTTACAGCCCTGAATAAATCCGTGCTAAAAACCTTGAGCGGATGGCGCTATCATTTCGGCTTTTATAACTACCCCATCGAGCTCAGGGTGTTGCAGCGGTTATTCTCTTATCAACGGCCTGAGACGACGGGCTTTTGAAAACTACACTAGCCGGAACCGATTATGAGTGCAGTTCTAGATAGGGCTCTCGAGGCAAACAGAATTAACACGGTTGCAGGTGTAATTTATCTTTCAAGTCCGGCAAAATTCAAGACGTCTGAAAAAGTTTACCTGTCTGTGAGAGAGCAGGAGGGACGACTATATCCTGATGATGTCGTAAGGCAACTTCCCACTATTAACTCCCATCATCCACTTAGTGATGAATGGCAAATACGAAAGAGAAGTGCTAAAATGCTTGTCGATTATTTGAAGGACAGAGCAAAACTGCTGACTATCCTCGAGACCGGCTGTGGGAATGGGTGGCTCGCAAACTACCTGGCGAGTCAGCTCGACTGCCGTGTTTATGCTCTGGACATCAATGAGTACGAATTAGAGCAGGGCGCGCGGGTATTTGGCAATAATTCCAACCTCACCTTTCTCTATGGAGATCTATTTGACGAAATACTACCTATTTTAAGTTTCGATGTTATTTTACTGGCCGGTTCAGTCCAATATTTTTCGGATCTAACTTATCTTCTGAATCGGCTGGTAAATTTGCTGTGTGAAGATGGTGAGATTCATATAATGGATAGCCCACTGTATAGGCGTGGTCAAGTCAATTCAGCAAAAGACAGGACTCGCAATTATTACAAAAATCTTGGCTTCCCCGACATGGCTGCTCATTATTACCATCACGCATTTGATTCACTTCGACCCTTCCAGGTAGAATATTTGTACAAACCTGGAGGGATAATTCAACGAATTCGAAGAAAGATTTTTGCCAATACCCTATCACCATTTCCCTGGGTTAAGTTGGCGCTGAATCCCAACTAAACATACTTCAAATGCATAAAGATCGAATGGCCTTCCCGCTTGACATTGTGAAACGGCAGCTAAACCAGATGACGCATCGAATTTACAGCCTGCCTATTTTGGTGCTCATGCCTCATAGTCGCTGCAACTGCCGCTGTTTGATGTGTGATATCTGGAAGGCGAATGCAAATAAGCAGGAAATCTCTAAGGAGGATCTGGTACCACATCTGGAAGTTTTTCGAAAATTTCGTGTAAGACAAGTCTTGCTTTCGGGTGGTGAAGCTTTGATGCACAGCAATCTCTGGCGGCTTTGCGAATTGCTCCGTGAGATGTCCATTAATATATCTCTGCTTTCAACCGGTCTTTTGCTGAAGCGTCATTCCATGGAGATTATTCGATGGTGCGATGAGGTGATCGTATCTCTGGACGGCAGTCGACAGATTCATGACAAAATCCGCAACGTTCCACAAGCTTTTGACCGGCTGGCAGAAGGCGTTGGCGTGTTGAAAGCGTCGAAATCAGACTATCGCATTACGGGCCGTTGTGTGCTGCATCGTGAAAACTACTTCGATTTGCCATACATTATCGATGCTGCTCACGAAATCGGCCTGGATCAGATTTCATTCCTGGCAGCTGATGTTTCGACGACGGCTTTTAATCGTCCCAAGAAGTGGGATGATAAGCAAGTTGCTGAAGTGGCTTTGAAACCCACAGAAGTGATGCAGTTTCGACAAATCATCGAACGAGTGATTTCTGATTATGCCCTCGATTTTGAGTCGGGTTTTGTCGCAGAATCTCCTCGGAAGATTCGCCGGCTGCCACGCTATTTTGCTGCGCTCAACCAGGATGACAATTTTCCGGAGCCGATTTGCAATGCTCCGTGGGTTTCTACGGTCATAGAGGCTGACGGCACCGTGCGGCCCTGTTTCTTTCATCAGCCCTTTGGAAATATCCATGATCGTTCCCTGGATCAGGTCCTCAATTCGGAAAATGCGGTCGCATTCCGGCGCAACCTGGATGTAAAAAGCAATCCCATTTGCCAAAAATGTACCTGTTCGCTATTCTTGCGACCGGGAAGTTTCCTCAAGCCAGTAAACAGAACGGTCGACACAGGGAAATCACCTGCATATGCTTAGGAGCGCTTCTATTGTTGCAGCCGGACAAAAATAGCACCGACGGCTTTTCAAATTTCAACACAAGGCATACCGCGCACATTTCATTTCTAAGCCTTTTCAAGAATTCTTCTTTTCTTTTGTGTAAGAATTTGAGCACTTTGGCATCACTCTTTGTCTTTGCTGTTCTGCTGGCACAATACCTGGGAAAGGAAGCATTGGGTCTCTATACTCTATTCAGCGCCATTCTGGTGCTGTTTTCTTTTTTGGTTGATTTCGGCCAGTCGACCTCTCTGATTCAAGAGATTAATCGCAAGTCGGAGTCAAGCGGGCGAATCATTAAGAATTCCATCCTTTTGAAAATCTTCTTGACGATGGGGGCAAGCTTTATCTTGTTTTTGTTCTCCCAGGCTTATTTTGATACAGATCAGACTCGACACCTATTTTGGATATTCGGATTGATCTTGTTGCCCCGCGCAGTTTATTCCACCTTTGAAGCAGGATTTCACGCAAAGCAAAAAATGACTTACTCAATGTGGGTGGGAATATTTACGGCTATTTTGCTGGTGTTCGGAAGTTGGATACTTTTGCGGCTTAGCTTCGGCTTTGGCTCAATAGTGGCATTCTTGGTGGTTTTGGAGACAGTGAAAGCCATTTTAATATGGGCGCTTTATCGAGGCGTAACGAATTTTCGATTTCGTGAAGGTGTTAAAACATATCAGGTACTTTTCTCAGGTCTTGCACGAAAATCGATGCCATTTTTCTTGTTGGGTTTGATCGGCACATTCTATGTCCGAATTGACATCATGCTACTTGCATTTTTGCGCGACACATCAGATGTGGGTATATTCAGCGCGGCCAATAGCTTTTTCAAAGTTATGCAGGTGGTGCCATCCGTGGTCATTGCTTCCTATTTCCCGGCCATATCCGGGTTCAGACGAAATTCCCCTGAGGTTAAGTTTCTTACGTCCAAAACACTTTGGTTGCAGTTTTCATTAAGCTTCTTTATGGCAATCATCATTTTTCTTTTGTCAGAATTCCTCATTGCTAATACGTTCGGGTTTTCCGAGTCGCCGAGAATTCTTCGTTTTCTCGTTTGGGCGATCATACCCTATTCGCTGTATTCGACATTGATATATGCATTCTTTCAAACGGACCGAATCACCGTAAGCATAAAAATCTTATCCGCGGCCCTAATTCTAAACGTTGGATTAAATCTACTTCTGATTCCGAAATTGGGTGTAATGTCTCTGGTACTAACTCAAATAACCAGTGAGACTTTTTGCGTCATTCTGTTCTTCGGAGTCTATCTTTACCAAGGACGCATGATTAAGCATAGTCTGGTGGAAGATGCTCTGCCCAAATATGAATCTGAAGTTTCTAAATTGAGCGTCAATTAATGGACTTAGAAAGAATTCAATCGAAGAGAACTCGTTATTCTCTTCTGATAGCTTTTATCGCATTTTCATCCTTTATCTGTTTAAAAGGAATTCTGCCGGCGATGGAAAACGCCAGGGGCGATTTCTCTAATTATTATACGGCTTCCAAGCTTTTGCTTGAGGGAAAATCCATAGAGCCGGCTTATAGAGATCCTGTCTGGTTTCAGAAACAGATTGACCGGTATGGTTTTCAGAATCAAATTGGCGGTTTTATTCCCCATCCACCGTCTACAGCCTTGGTATTTACTCCCTTGGCATTAATGGAACCGGTTGCTGCCAAACAGTTGTGGACAATATTCAATATAGGTCTTGTAGCTTTGAATATTTACTTATTGAGCCAGATCTCGGGTTTGAATTGGCTGATTACTGGCATCTTGTTTTTGGCAACGGGATTCGGGTTGATTAACAATTTCCTCAACGGTCAGCTAT
>JAUXJX010000448.1 GCA_030624545.1 Bacteroidota bacterium
CCTGTCATTTCCCGTCAGCAGAGCAAAGCTGAGTTGTCCCAGGTCCTGTTGCCAGAACCGCTGATTCAAGGTCTTACGGGCCTTTTGCAGCCTTCTTGAACACTCAGATTGCAATTCCCTCCTACCGGCGGCTTCACACAAACCTGTCATGCTGGCGAGTGCTTTTGTCCAGATTGCCGCTAGATAGACATCCACTTCGGTCTGTTTGGTGCGGAGTTTTCCGGTCTCTACGGCTGCCAGTCCGGCTTTCAGGTTGTCCATAAGGCCGTCGTCGTTGGCATCGGTATCGAGACAATAGTTGTAGGCCTTCTCGATTGCATTCCAATTGCTTCGGATAAAATCGATGTCACCGAAATGCCGGAGGTGGTCACCCATTGCAACGATGAAGTATGGCGTGGTGTCGGCGTGGTAGTATGGGTAGGGATATTCCTCGAACCACGGGATCATCCCGGCGCTTTGGGAGATCTCATGGGACATTTTTCCGTCCTTCCGCTGATATTTGATGAGAAATTCTAAAGTTTGACTCATGGTTTGTCGGCCCCCGTAATCGTTGATCGCCCAGCCGTTGATGTAAGCATCCCCGCCAAAATACCAGGCAAATCCGGGCCGCGCCGATTTTCCCGATGGGCCGAAACCGGCAACGAGACCGCGCCCGAGATCCGGATTTTCAATCAGGCCTTTGTCCAGAGCGACTTTCGCCCACTCAAGGGCAAGCGACAATTTCTCATCCGGAAGCTTTACCGTGAGGCAATTCCGGCGCAGTCGCTCGTAGTGGGAATAGGTTTGCTCATATAGACCGGCGAGGTTCCGCACGATGGTGCGATAATCTCTTCGTGCCGAATCAAGTCCCGCGCTGCTCGCCGCGACGACAATGGGAATGGAAATCTTGCCATTGGCTTTAACAGGAATTTTGAATTGAATGGGCGCATTCGGCAGAGCATGCGCGGGCGTGCGAGTGCCCTCCTCTCCATTGGGTGAACCGAACAAGGCTGCATATTTGCGCCGGCTTTCGGTGATGACAAAGGCTTTTTCTTCCTCGTCCCAATACGTGTATTGGCCGCCTAATCCACCCGGCCACATGGGCTGCAAATCCGACTGGAATTGCACGAGTATGGTGAGGTTTTCCGAAGTCTCGAAATCCAGAATGATGGCCGCCCCTGGCGACTCAATCGGGGCGATGTAGGTCGCATCGATTGAAAAGGCTGAGTGAACATACCGGATTGTCGTTGCTTCCGGCCGCACCCAAATGTGCCGGGCCAGATTTTCCAGTGAGAGGACGTAATCCCTGCCGCCGCGGATCACTTTGAATTGCAGATCGTGCAGAATCTTGAACGGCGGCGCCCAGATCTCCGAAATCCCGTTCTCTTTGCCGACGATGAAAGATTTTCGGCCCACCACGGTGAAATTGTTCCATGGCTGAACCGGTCTGTCGAGGGTAATCGGATTCTCCTTGAGGGGAAACTGGCATCGGCCATTGGCCGCGCCAAGGAGCAGAAAACAAAGGAAAGTAATGCAGCCGCGTTTCATACTATTTGCGCCATGTCTGTATAAGGGGAAAGACGAATGCTTGCAACCGAATTCAATCAAAGAAATCGGTATAAGAAAATCCAAACAATTTTGATGATAGAGGATAGTTGACTTTAATTTTTGTGCATGCTCCATTAATTTTTGAACGCCGAAAATCACCAAAACATCACCGAATGTAATCTTGCAGAACCTCCATGATTATGCTGATTTCCACAAAAATATGATTTCGGTGGACTCGGTGTCTTTCAGTGTTTGATTCGTTCTGTGGAGAAGAGTAAATGCTGAGAAAAACGGTTTTGATCTTGCTGCTGATGTTTCTTTTAACAGCCTTCCAACAACGGCCCCAGCCAGAAGTCCGCCTCGGAATCGATCGGCTGGTCAAGGAATATTCGCATCTGGTCGAGGGCAAACGAGTTGGCCTGATCACCAATCCGACCGGACTCGCGGGCGATTTGCAGACCAGCATCGATCTGCTCCATGGGGCCGAAAGAATTGAGCTTACAGCCCTTTTCGGTCCCGAACATGGCGTGCGTGGAGACATCAAAGGCGGGATCAAGATCGAGAACTTCAAGGATGCCAAGACCGGCATTCCGGTTTACAGCCTTTATGGGAAAACTCACAAGCCCACGGCGGAGATGCTCGCCGACGTTGACGTGCTGTTGTTCGACATCCAGGATATCGGCATCCGACCGTATACCTACATCTATACCATGGCCAGAGCGATGGAGGCTGCAAAAGAGTATGCCATCCCGTTTGTGGTGTTGGATCGCCCCAACCCAATGGGTGGAACGCTGGTCGGAGGTCCGGTTCTGGAGCCGGAATTCGCCTCGGGCATCGGCCTTTATCCAATCCCTTATGTGCATGGTATGACCGTCGGCGAACTGGCCAAACTGTTTAACGAGGAATTCGGCATCAATTGCCAGCTCACGGTGGTGCCAATGGAGAATTGGCGCAGGGACATGCTCTTCGCGGAAACAGGCCTTATGTGGGTGCCGACCTCTCCGCACGTACCCAGGCCTGAGTCCTGTTTTTACATGGCTTCGACCGGCGGTTTTGGCGAGCTTTGGACCCTGTCCGAGGGCGTGGGGACGCCGCTGCCCTTCGAATTGTGTGGCGCCCCGTGGATCGACGGTGAGCGACTCGCTGATGCCATGAATGAACTGGGATTACCAGGCATCCACTTTCGGTCTCTCTATTTCAGATCGTATTACCTGCGTTTTGTGAATGAGCAGTGCGGCGGAGTGCAAATCCACATAACCGATTTTTCCCAATACCGCCCTCTCACCGTGGCAATGCACCTGCTCGCGACGATTCGCGATCTGTTCCCAGAGCAGGATTTCTTCCGGCACTCAACCAGAACCCTCAGTTTCGATCGCGCTTTCGGCACCGACCGAGTTCGCAAGGATTTGATGGTGGGGAAATCAGCGACCGAGATTTTGGCTGGTTGGGAGCAGGAGTTGGAGGAGTTCAGGAATGTGAGAGGGAGGTATTTGATTTACGAGTAGAGGGGAATAGGAGCAATGTGCGCATATTTGTGAGTTTAGACTCCTTCAGCCGCA
>JAUXJX010000155.1 GCA_030624545.1 Bacteroidota bacterium
CAATTTCACTCATACTGCACGGAACTCACCGAATCGGTCCCGGTCACTTTAACTGCAAAGGGACGAACGGTGAACAATGCTAAGGTGAAGGCCGGTGCGGCTGTTGGGAAAATGGTCATTATTTCGATGGGCATTTTACTGTTTCAACCAACGCCCATGATTGCAATTCCATTCACCCCCTTCTGCCTTATAATTATTCCCTCTGCATCAAAAAAGTTAGCCGGAAAACCTCTGCTGTCGTCAAACTTGTTCTTTCGCGCTTTTCGAATTGCTCAAAAATCCATCGAAATTCTTGTTCATTTTGTGGCCCCCTGCAATTTCTCCCTTGTTTCGGCGCGTTCAGTTCCTAGCGTGTCAGTTTTGCTCGCCCGGTTCCGGTCCTGATGTAAAACCTGCGCGAACTTTTCCCTTTAGTGAAGGATTTCCGCACATAGTCGTTATCACCTTCAGAGTACTCCTCTTCATCATCAAACTTAATTGGAGATGAAATACGCCCTCTCCTGGCATTGGCCCGAAACTCGAAGTATCCATCTATGGGACTGCCGGCCATGTTGAGAGTGGCGTCATCAGTACCGGAGCTGACGCTTAGGTCAAAATCATCGCCTTTCGGGCGCGTGACTTCGGCATCTCCGGTACCGGAGCTAAATTCACCGTCATATTCTATCGTGATGTCCTTGGCCTCAACGTCCCCGGTACCGCTGCTGGCATCAAAATTCCCCGTTGAATTCACCATCCATACGTGGCCGGTACCGGAACTCAAATCGAATTCGCCTTCGGAGTTGGTGACTTCAATATTTCCTGTCCCTGTGCTGATATCAAACTGGCCTTTGGCATCCACGATTTCGATTTCCCCTGTGCCTGTGCTTCCCTCAATCTCTGCAGTCACACCCTCTGCATAAAAATCTCCGGTGGCAGATTTAAAGTCAACTTTTGTTTCGTTTGGAACGGAAATCGTCCACTTGGCATAGCCCCGTGGATTATCTCCGTGAAACCTCTCTCGAACCTCTATGGATCTTGACTTTTCCGCAAACCTGGGTTCGAAGTTGTCATCATCATAAGTGTAGACAAGATCCACATGAATTTTGCCGTCACTGCTCTTTTCCACCCTGCAATCCCCCAGCACTAGCTTGAGCTTTACCAGTTTCTTCTTGTCATATACTTTTTGAATTTCTTTTTCATCTTGCGCAAAGAGATTCAAAGACATAATCAGGCCAAGGAACAAGACTGATAAACTTACCACTTTAGACCTTTTCATTTGTCGTTCCTCCAATTTTGGTTGTATTTTTCCAGAAAAAACTTTGACATGATGACGGGATTAGCAGGATTTGTGATTATGATCCTGTATATCCTGTAAATCCTGTCAAAACAATTATTAGAACATATCCGAATCACTTCCAACTAGCACAACACGTTAGCCTTAAAACCAATACTCTTGAATAGTTCAAGTCAGGTTTTTGCCGCTCATGTTTCAATACGTCTATTGCTCTCCAACACTACTTCTTTAGAATCGCCCTGCCGGAGGCCGTCTCAATATATATCATGGGTTCTCCGCTCCCTTTTGTGAAGGATTTTCTGACGTTGGTCCGGTCATGTCTTTCGAATTCTTCTTCCTTATCAAAAGCGACAGGTGACACGATTCTACCTCTACGCTTTCTGGCGGTGAATTCAAAGTATCCCTTGATCGGATTTCCGTTGTAGTCGAGTGTAACATTTCCCGAGGCGGAAGACAACTCAAGGTCATACTCAGGACTTTCAGCAGGTTTGACATATACTTTGCCGGATGCCGTTGAGAAGAAACTCTCCTCCTCTATGAGTATGTCTGATGCATCGATGTTTCCGCTGGCACAGCTCAGGTCATAGGTGCCCTTGGAATCCGTAACATCAATATCACCGGAAGCGGTACTCAAGTCAATAAGGCCCTGGATATTGTAGGCTTCGATCTCACCACTGGCAGTCGACAAATCGAATTCACCCTGGGAATCTTCCAGTATGATGTCTCCGCTGGCCGTGCTGAAATCAAACTCTCCTTCTGAGTTTTTCACGGTTATCTCGCCGGAGGCAGTATTGGCCTCGATGGAGCTGGTCATACCGTCAATGGATAGATCCCCCGAAGCCGTTGAGAAGTCGATCTCAGTTTTTGGCGGCACGGTGAGGGTCCAGGTAACCTCTCCGGAGGATGAACCGTACCATCTTTCCTTCAACCTGAGAACGTCTCCCCTTTCCTGGAATTCAGGTTCAAATGATTTTTTCGGCTCTACGGAATAGACCAAGTCCACCTGGATCTTATCCGTACTGCCCCGCTTTACCACACAATCTCCACTGACTGTCTGGATCCGCACGCTTCGTTTTGCCTTGAAGGTCTTGTGCATCTCTTCCTCTTCCTGTGCATAACTGTTTCCCATACCCAGGAAAACCGCCAGGCAGACGATGATGATTTTGGCCAGATTTTTCATTTTAAATTCTCCTTTCTTCATCATTTGATTTCGTGGCATTTGCCGACTTTAGTCTGAAAGCGATTTATCCACATATGTCCGCGGATTTTCTTTAAGACAAGTATACGAACTGGGTTCTCAAAATGTCGTCCGGAATTGAAATGTAGAACCTCTTGCACGTTCGAAATTGAAATATCCAGCCTTTGTCGTATCTCAGTCTGCATATGCTGGGTTTTGGCGGCTGTGTGAAGACTCTTTTGACCACGGATTGACACGGATTTTCCCTTATTTTCTCATAAGTCATGTTTCAGCCTTTCAACACTACTCGTATTTCAGGGCTTCAACAGGATTAGACCTGGCCGCTTTAAATGCCTGATAACTGACCGTTAGCAAAGCGATTAGCAACGCCACCGCCGCCGAAAGAATAAAAGTCTCGATGCCGATATTGATTCGATAGGCAAAACTTTGCAGCCAATTATTCATCACGAAGTAAGAGATCGGACACGCAATGATATTTGCCACCAGAACCCACTTAGTAAATTCCTTGGACATTAACATCACAATGCTATGAACCGAAGCCCCCAGAACTTTACGCACTCCTATTTCTTTGGTGCGTTGTTCGGCAGTAAATGACGCTAATCCGAATAAACCCAAACAGGCGATCAATATGGCCAAAAATGCAAAGTACTTCAGTAAAGTGCTTAGATCTTCCCAGTCCGAGTACATTCGCTCGATCCTTTGATCAACAAATTCATGATCAAACGGATAGTTGGGAACGATTTTTTCCCAGGCTGATTTTACATACTCCACCGCAGCAGGTTGATCTCCTGCCTGCAGCCTGATGAGCATGTAATTGTTATTCTCAGGTCTAACATTTATAGCAAGAGGTTCTATATTGCTCTCTACGGATTGAAAATGATAATTTTTCATTACTCCGATAATGGTGCCTTCTTTGCCAACAAAAGAGAATCTCTCGTTCACAACCGATGGCTTACCCATAATTTTCGCCAATTCTTCGTTCACAAGGAAAGCACTAGACGTATCAGTGCCAAATTCTTTTGAAAACGACCTCCCCTCCACTAAATCAATCTTCATGGTTTCGATATAGTCAAAACCTACACTACCAATTGAAATAAGAACTCTGAGCTCGGGATCCTTGCCATCCCATTCCGCGCCGCTTGAATTGCTGCCGATGTTGGTGGGGTAAAAGTTAGTTCCCGATACACTGACGACTTTCTGATCCTTAAGCATTTCCTGTTTTAATACTTCAAAAGATTGCTTTGTATCACCTCTCAACGGAACGAAAATGAGATGTTCTTTGTCAAATCCCAGCTCTTTTGACTTCATGAATTTTGTCTGGGAATAAATAACGATTGTTCCAATGATGAGTAAGAGTGATAATGTAAACTGTACGACAACTAACACTCTTCTAAATAGTGAGCCTTTTGACCCGGCGCTGATACCGCCTCGTAATATTTTCACAGGCTGAAATGCGGACAAGAATAGCGCTGGATAACTTCCAGATGCAATTCCAGTTAGAAGGGTTACACTCAACATACCTAACAAAAATCTCCAGTGTAATAAAGTCTTTAGTGAGAATTCTTTGTCAACGAATGTACTGAACGAAGGAAGAATGAGTGCAATAATAAGCAAGGATAGGAATAAGCTAATGAAAGCCAATAAAATCGATTCGCCATAAAACTGTCCGACTAAATTGCTCTTCATTGCGCCAACTACTTTTCGTAGTCCTACCTCTTTCGCACGATTCGCAGATCGCGCCGTTGATAGATTCATAAAGTTTATACATGCAATCAATAACACGAAAATAGCAATCGCTGAAATAATATAGATATAAAGGATATCACCCATAGAATGAGAATAACCCCAGTATGCATGTAGGTGAATGTCAACAAGAGGCATGAGCATAAATTGGGTCTTAACGCCCTTTTTATATTGCTCTAATTCCTCTTGACTATCCTCCCAGTTATCTACAGTTTTATTAAATCTAAGATCAGTGATTTTTTCATTCACTTCTTCAATGACTACCTTTTCATGAAGTTGGACGTATGTAACTATGGAATTCCAGCCCCATTGATCAATCGTTCTACCCATATCTTTCATGAATTCAAACGGGACCAAAATGCTAAAGCGGACCACAGAGTTACGAGGAATATTTTTGATTACTCCCGTCACAGTAAAATCAAACTGATTATTCACAGTAATCACTTGCCCCATCGGGTCGGAATCGCCAAAATATTTTTCCGCCAGCTCTTCGGTAATAACCATAGAATAGGGATTTGCTAATGCTGTGGTTTTATCCCCACGAATAAATGGATAAGTGAACATTTCGAGGAATGCTGGTGTCACAGCTCGAGAGCCGCTTTCGAAAAATGCTTTCTCTCCATATCGCAATAAGAGTGTGCCTACATATGGATACGGTGTCGCATTTCTTACTTCCGGAATTTCAGCGATCAATCCTTCCGCCATTGGATATGGCGTTACATTGACATGATACACGCTACCGGAATAATTTTGATCCTGCTCCACACGAAAGATTGTATCTTTATTCTCATGAAAACGATCGTAACTTAGTTCATCCATCACCCACAGCATGATCAGCAAACAACAGGTTATGCCAATAGCGAGACCGGCTATGTTAATAAATGAATAGCCCTTGTGTCTTTTGATATTTCTGAGTGCAATCTTCAGATAATTTCCTATCATCAACACTCCCTTTAGAATTTCTTCGCTCGCGAGTTGATAGTATCAACCTATTTCATTTTTGAATACCGAAATAGACATACGATATTTAATCCAGATTGTCGTCTGGAATTGAAATATAGAACGGTTCATAAGGTTCGAAATTGCAATATCGAACTTGAACCAATACAGTAATAAGAATCAATGTGCGGTTCTAACAACGCACAACTCTGTCATCTACGGCTGCAGCGGGCAGGCAGGAGGAATCTTTTGTGAATATGGAGTGCGTCACCCGTGTTGACACATGCAGCGTCACGGACGCTGACTCCATAACGGGGATACCAATCAATGAAATTCTAGGAATCGCCCTTTCTAAATTCAGATGGCGTCATCCCGACAAATCTCTTAAATGCGGTATTGAAAACCGATTTTGAGTAAAAGCCTGAATCGTACATAATTTCCAGC
>JAUXJX010000313.1 GCA_030624545.1 Bacteroidota bacterium
CCCTAGGGGCTAAAGTTGTAGCACTGGACATTAGTCCTGAAAAACTAAAAATGGCGGAAGATGCAGGCATAGATGCGACCCTGAATGTGAAGGACCATGGTATCAAAGAAATCAAAGAGAAAGCCAAAGCCATTGCCAAAGAACTCGGCGCTCCCTCCGTTGGCTGGAAAATATTCGAAATGTCCGGAACCAAGAGTGGGCAGGAACTGGGATTTAATCTGCTGAATTTTGGCGGGACGCTCTCCGTCGTCGGGTTTACCATGGACAAATTCGAGTTGCGCTTGAGCAACCTCATGGCCTTTGATGCCAAGGCGATCGGCACCTGGGGCTGCAAGGCGGAACTCTACCCGGAGATTATGCGGTGGATAGATGAAGGAAAAATTCAGATCGGACCGTTTGTCGAAAGTTTCCCAATGTCAAAAATCAATGAGATATTCGCCAACACCCTGGAGCACAAATATCTCAAGCGCTCGGTCTTAGTGCCGGATTTTGAATAGCAACGAAAAGTCAAAAGAACCTAATCCCTTAACCATAAACGAGTGGACGTCATGAAAGAGCTAAAAGATCACGATCTCACCACCATAGATTATTCGCAAATAATCTATGAAAAGCGTCCCTGTCTGGACCAGAACGGCCAGGCAGTCGAAGGCTTGTTTAACGCCTGGATTATTTTGAACAATCCGGAGCAATATAATTCATACACTACCCCAATGGTAAAGGAGGTGATTCTCGCCTTTCGCCAGGCCTCTAACGACCGTTCGGTGAATGCGGTGGTTTTTACCGCTGTCGGGGAGAAAGCCTTCTGCACCGGGGGCAACACCAAGGAGTATGCGGAGTACTACTCGGGCAATCCGCAAGAATACAAGCAATACATGCGCCTGTTTAACGACATGGTGTCGACCATTCTGTTTTGCGATAAACCGGTCGTTAACCGGGTGAACGGGATGCGAATCGCCGGTGGACAGGAGATCGGTATGGCGTGCGATTTTTCCATTGCCCAGGATCTGGCCCGGTTCGGCCAGGCCGGTCCGAAGCACGGCAGCGCGCCCATTGGCGGCTCGACCGATTTCCTGCACCTGTTTGTTGGAATTGAAAGAGCCATGTTCTCCTGCACGGTCTGCGACCCCTGGAGCGCCCACGAGGCGTTGCGGCATGGCCTGCTGACGGAAATCGCTCCGGCACTGAAGGTGGACGGCGAATTCGTTCCCAATCCCTTGGTGTATACGGACCGGTGGGCGAATGAGAAAGGAGAAATCATCTACGGAATGCCAAAGAAAGGCGAAGAGTTTGCTAGTGGAAAGGAGATTCTGAAATCCGGAACGGTTGACTTAGCGCTACTGGATCAGGCTGTCGAAAGATTCTGCACCAAGCTAATGCTCACCTTTCCCAACTGCTTAAGCGAGACCATTAATTCCTTGCGCAAGAAAAAACTGGAGCATTGGGATCAGAACAAAGAAAGCAACCGTGACTGGCTGGCTTTGAACATGATGACAGAAGCAAAGGCCGGTTTCCGCGCCTTCAACGAAGGTCCGAAAGGCAAGCGCGAGGTTGACTTTATCCGGCTCCGGCAGAGGCTCGCAGACGGACATGAATGGGATGATGAGATGATCCGGGAGATTTCCCCGCAGTACCACGAGGCGGTGGAATAATAGGCTTCTCACAAAATACCACAACAGTTGATAGGCAAGTCCAAGCTCCCCGTGTCATCGCGAGCGAAGCGACGCGATCTCCGATCTTTTTCCTTGGAGATTGCCGCGTCGCCCTTCGACGGAGTCTATCCTGAACGATAGTGAAGGGCTCAGGACTCCTCGCAAATGACATGTTCAGACGGTTAAAGGAGTGGCACCAAGCGCACCAACCAGGAAAAACACCATGGCAAAGATAGAATACAACCTGACAGACGACAGCCAAGTCGCTCAAATCATCCTGAATGCTCCCAAAGCGAATGTTCTTGATCGGGAAATGATGACCGCGCTTCTAGCCGCTTTCGATGAGTGTAAGACCAACCGGGCTCTAAAGCTAATCTCCTTTGAGGGAGCGGGCGACCATTTCTCCTATGGCGCCAGCGTTGAAGAGCATCAAAAAGAAAACGCCGCCGCCATGCTGAAAACTTTTCATCAATTGTTTTATGAACTGGTCGAGTTGAGCATTCCCACCCTGGCGAAAATTTCGGGACTTTGCCTGGGAGGCGCTTTGGAGCTTGCCTTAATGTGCAACTTTCTATTCGCCGATGAGTCTGCGAAGTTGGGCCAACCTGAAATTGTGCTGGGCGTTTTTCCACCGCCCGCCTCGCTTCTACTGCCGTTGAAGATCGGACAAGCCAGGGCGGAAGAACTGCTCATTACGGGAAAAACCATCTCTGCCCGCGAGGCGAAAGCGCTCCGATTAGTCAATGAGGTTTATTCGGACAAAGTTTCCTTGAATGAAGGAGTGAACCGGTTTTGTGAGGAGCAGATCCTGCCGAAGAGCGCCTCTTCCCTGCGGTTTGCGGTAAAGGCAGTCCGCAGCCAGTTCAATGAAGCAATTCTCAGTCAGCTTCCTCAGTTGGAAAAGCTGTATCTTGAAGAACTAATGGAGACGAAAGATGCCAACGAGGGGATATTAGCTTTTCTGGAGAAGAGGAGGCCGGAGTGGCAGATGGAGTAGATTGTGAGGAGGTTGCAATTTTGGGGGCAAACTTCGCTCGGTGTAGCCCCGTTGCTCATAAAGTAGGCTAGAAATTGATCGACAGACCGACGCCGTTACCGGTGAAATAGGGTTCAAAAGGAAGTATTTGTAATTTGCTTTTGTGTCTATTCACCAGTGTACTTCCTGCCCAATATCCGATCAGCCCACCGACGAGGACATCGGAGCCCCAGTGATTTCGGCTTTCCATTCTTTGGATTGCCACGGAAGTGGCTAAGGTATACGCCGGAATCTTAACCCACCAACTATCATATTGTTTGGCAAGAACGGTCATCATTGCGAAGGCGCTGCTCGTATGGCCTGAAGGAAAGGAGTGCTTGTCGTTTGAGCCGCCAAAATTGAACAGGCTGAAATCAGATCTTCCGGTGTAAGGGCGGGATCTGCCAAATAGTTCCTTTCCCAAGAAGGTTACGGCCTGTGTAACAAAATAAGATTCGACCAACAGGCGGCTGGTCTGTAGTAGCTTGTCATCTTTGGAGGCCAGTCCGCCCGCCAGGGTAGCAGTCGATAGCCCAGCCAAGAAGTATAAGGATGAGATTTCATCGTACCCCTTGCCCATGGTTACAAGCCCATTCCCAGGAAATCCGAGGGCACCGTCGGCCCTGCCGGCGAATCCATGATCAAATGATCGATCGAGTGAAGTGGCAAGGCCCGCTGTTAATACAGCCAGGCCCATTAACTTAAAAGTGCTGTTGCTAGACATTCCAAAGGGAGATGAGAATACGCGTCCAACGTCGCCGCCTATTGTATTGACAAAGGAGAATGCAGCGCTCCGTTTGCTTGGACTCTCTTGAATCTGTGCAGCAGCGTTATTCTGAATCGCAAGCGCCAGCATCACAACATAAACGCAATGGATATTCGCATGTCTTCTGTTCATAGCGCACTTTCCTATAAATAAGCAGAGGTTATTTTTTCCGATTTAGTCCAGTCAGTGTTGGAATGTGCTTTTTGGAAGTTATTACTATCAACATCAAACCGGCGACTTTTGTTCCCTCCAAATCGTCATAGTGGAATCTTGAGAAAACTATTTTGAGTTTGCCTATTGTGGTGATTTTGGAGGTGGGCGCCAATTGCTCGTTGCAAACCTGCCCCGCCTTTAGGATTGATGTTTGGCAATTAGCTCACGGATTTTGGGGACCAGGGCATTGGGAACCTCCATCACAGTCTGGGAGGAGTCTTCATATGCAGCCTCATCTTCCGCAAGGGCCTCCTCTTCAGTCTGCTCTTCATTGTGCTGAAGC
>JAUXJX010000339.1 GCA_030624545.1 Bacteroidota bacterium
CTCAATGCGTCAAAGCGTAAATGATAAAATTGATTCCCATTTGGAAACTAACCGTGGAAGCCTCGGCCAAAACGCGCCGCCCGAATGGATGTTCCCAGCCATCGCCAATATCCTGATTGTAGCAGGCGAGAAACATCATTCTGCCATTGTCGTCGAACAGGGCATAATATTGGTCATCGAATCGATCCCTGCCTTTTATGGATGGAGCCTGTACCGGATCGATGTCATAGTAAATTGTCCAGACCGGATGGTCGGGGTTCAGTAGAACGGGTTCTTTTTCAGGAAAAACCTGTTTGATGTTGAAATAGAAATTTTGCCAATCCCGTCCTGCAAAATCATCGAATAATACGAAGCCGCCCCGGTCAAAGTATTTCCGTAAATTAAGGCCCTCCTCTTCATCCATTAGCCAATGGCCGGGTTCACAGAGATAAAGAATAGGATATTCGAAAATCTCCTCATCTTTAAGAGTAAGAACTATCGACTGGCTCTCGACACGCAAAAGTGTGGTGCGTTCAATGGCTTCCCTGAGATTTTCTTCCGCAGTCGGATAATCATGTCTCCAGAATGGGCCCCAATTCCTTCTTCCCCATCCGTTGCCGGCCTCTTCGTATCTGATACGTACGAAACGAAAGCCATGCTCGCTTTGGGCGTTTGTGGCTTGGGGAGCGCCGACACTCCACACTACCAATAGGAAGGCTATAATTATTCTATTTTGGATTCGGGAATTCATAATAGTCAATACTTGCCACGGAGTCACAGAGGGCACAGAGGTTTATCGCTCCGTGTTCTCTGTGCCTCGGTGGCCAATTTTATTCAATCCTGCACCTCAACACATTTTAACAGCAGCTTCTGCGCCTCGCGAAAGCCCGGCGCGATTTCCAGTGATTTCAAAACCTCGCGCTTGGCATCCAATTTCCGCCCACGGTTATAAAGGCTCAGTGCCAGCTGGAAATGGGCATTGGATTCGTCGAGCGGATTCAACGCCAAAATAGCTCGCCGTTCATCAATTTCCGATGAAAATTCTTCTTGTGCTTTGTACAATTCAGCCAAGCGCATATGGGTATTTAGATCATACGGTTCAACCTGCATGGAACGTTCAAAATAATATTCAGAAAGTGCAGGATTTCCCTCGTCATCATAAAGTTTCGCCAGCTCTCGCGCTTCTTCAGCTCCGTATTCGGTAATAGACAAATACCGTTTCAGGATATCCCGGAGTTTGGCTTTCTCGCCTCGCTCACGATAGATCTTCGCCAAGCCCTGGTAGGCATTTCCACCATGCGTAAAACTCGGATATATCTCAATGGCTTTGAGGAACTTTTCCTCCGCCTCGTCAAGATCTCCATCCTTTAAGAGCTCAAAGCCTTTTTTTAGATTTTCAAAGAATGGATTGGCTGACTTGCCCAATAATTTCTCAGAAAAAGACTGCTCGTCCTTTTGAATGCCAAACATGGGAGGTAGATTGGAAAGCACAGCCCCATATTGATCCCTTTCGGATTTCAGCACGTCGAGCAGCAATTTTTCAACATCCTTTGGTGTCTGGTTAAGAACTGTCTGAAAAGCGCTTTCGAGGTCTTGGCCCTTGCCAAATTCGACCAGCATCTCAGTTATTGCATTAAACCCGTACCGCTCCGCAATAAATTCCATCCATTTGGCTGACTGATAATAGGTCAGCATGATCTGCTCCGGAAATTTCGGGCGGGTGAAGCCCTGGTTGATGTCTTCAATTGGAAGAAGCAGATCCTGGTCCAATGCGGCAAAAAGCTCCAGATCCATTTTTCGCCGCCATTCCGGGCGGGCCAGCATCTCCTCATAAACCGAAAGGCCTTCCGTATACCAGCGGGGTACTCTATGGTCCGAGATACCGACTGCCATGACATGGGCAAGCTCATGCCACAACGTCCGCGCCCAATTGTATTCATTGTGAGGCTGTGCTTTGGGCGTATCGATTGCCAACACGTCCCCGAAGCAAACGCCCAGCAAGCTTATGCCGGGCAATCCGCTGATGCGAACGGCAAAGTCGTCATGGTCGTTATATGCCTCGATTTTTATCCTCGCCACTGGCGTATAGGGGTAGCGAGTGCTCAAAGAATCATAACACTCCTCGGCGAGGGTGAGAATCGGTTGGCCCAGCACGGCGCTTTCCGAATTATGGATCAGCAATTCAAAATGCTCGCTCTGCAATGTGTTGAAATTCTCGTATTCATCGATCAGCTCGAGCGTATTTCGGGCAAACAAATTAAAGGGATCGCCCCTGAACCCTCTCTCGAGAAACCGGCGGGCCTCTTCCACTTTCCCGATCCTGAGAAGATTTGCGCCGAGCAATCCGTAGGCGTGCCAATTTTTCCAGTCATTTGAAATAGCTTTATAACAAAAGTTAACCGCATCCTGGTAGCGAAACCTGCCAATGCAATTCTCGGCCAATGTAGTATAGAAATCACTACTCGCGGGGTTAATCCCCAGAATCTTCAGCTCTGTTTGGTTGTAGCTTTCCCGTTCATTTCTGAGATGATATACAGTAGCAAGATTGGCTAACGACTGTTCGTAGGAAGGATTGACTTCAAGCGCCCGCACAAGTATTTACTTTGCTACATCATACCGGGCATCCAGTATTTGTACCTGCGCGAGAATATTCAGGGCATCCACACAATTAGGATTTTCTTCCAAGGCCTTGTTGGCCAGGCTTTCTTTCTGAGATAAACTCTCGAGTGAATTCGCATAGCCGACGTATAAATCTGCATTGTGCTGGTTGATCGAAAGGGCTTCTTCCAGGGTTCGTTGGGCATCGGCATTGTTGTATTTCTCCAGGAACAAATCACCCCACCAGGTAAGATTCTGAATATTTCGTGGATCTATTTCGTAGGCTCTTCTGAAGACCTGGTTTGCTTCGTGGAAATCCTCCAGTCTTGCAAAGGCCCGCCCGGCAATGCCGATTGCTTCCGCTGTTCTCAGGCCACCGCGCAGATATTCCGCGGCGATTTGGCGATAAAAGCCGCTCGCCTCATCCTTCCGGCCGGTGATTTGCATCAGATCGCCAAGCTCGAGAAAATTGCGCGAGAATCCAGGTCGCGACATACCTGCGCGGACAAACGTTGTCTCGGCTTCGTGGTACTGCCCTTTTTCGGTTAGGAAGCGCCCTTTCATATGAAAGAGGAATGGATCATCAGGTGATTCTTTCAGATGCGCATCCAGTTCAGCCATTCCTTCATTATATTCACCTTTTGCCAGGAATGTCTTGAAGTACCCTAAAACCTTTCCACCTTGATCGCCGGAGGAGTCTTTCAGAAGAGATCGAAAAAGATCCCTGGCCTCGAGATACTCTCCTGTGTTGAGGACCTCTTTTGCTTTTGTCAATTCGGGCAAGGAGTCCTGGCCCGCCACGGGTAGGCTGCCAGAAAGAACGAGGCAAACAGAAAGGGCAAAAAGTATTTGAAATCGTTTTAGCATGTTTTGAAGACTTTTCTCTCGCAAAGCCGCAAAGAACGCGAAGAAATGATTAGATTCAAGATATAGTCTTTGCGCTCTTCGCGCCTTCGCGGTGAATTTTCAATTCAATGCGTCAAAGCATAAATAATGAAATTAATGGCCATCTGAAAACTGACCGTGGACGCCTCCGGCAGTATACGCCTGCCGAAGGGATGTTCCCAGCCATCGCCGATATCCTGGTTATAGCAAATCACGACCATCATGCGGCCATTGTCGTCAAATATTGCGTAATATTGGTCATCATACCTGCTGAAATCCCATTTCGTGGAAGCCGC
>JAUXJX010000548.1 GCA_030624545.1 Bacteroidota bacterium
ATCTTGAGCAGACGAGGCAGTTTTCACACAGTCTCTTTTTATTCGGTGATTTCAGTGTTGTTCGGTGTTTGGATTAAACTCCAATGCTGCATGTCGAAGCAAAAGATCTTTCCGTTCAGAAAACCATGAGCTACCTTTTGGGCGGCGTCAGTCCAAGGCCCATCGCCCTGGCCTCTACCATATCCAAGGATGGCATCAGAAATCTATCCCCTTTTTCATTCTTCAACGCCTTTGGCGGCAATCCACCTACGGTGGCATTTTCTCCTTCCCGGCGCCAGCGTGACGCCACCACAAAAGATACTTACCGAAACCTGGTAGATACCGGGGAATGTGTGATCCAAACGGTTACATATTCAATGGTTCAGCAGGTGAGTCTGGCTTCCACCGAATACGAAAGTGATGTGGATGAGTTTGTAAAGTGCGGTTTAACGCCTGTCAAATCTGACCTGGTCAAGCCGGACCGGGTAAAAGAGTCACCTTTTCAGATGGAGTGCAAAGTAAAGCAGATCATTCCTCTCGGTGAGGGACCCGGTTCCGGGAATCTCGTCGTCTGCGAAGTATTGAAGTTTCATATAGCCGAGGATATCTTTAAGGATGGTATCATCCATCCCGATCTGATCGATACCGTCGGCCGCAACTCCGCGAATTTTTATACCAGGGCAAGCGGCAATGCCATTTTCGAAGTGGAGAAACCCATCGGCAGAATGGGTGTGGGATATGATAATCTTCCGGAATTTATCAGGTCTTCGCATGTTTATTCGGCCAATAATCTCGGCCAATTCGCCAATAGTGAGAAGATACCGACAAAGGATGAGGTAATCCAGTTTGCAGAATCCTTCGGCCGTATCGAAGCCTCGGAAGAGATTTTCCATCAACATTCGACACACAAGAATTATCAAATGATGCTGAACGTGGCATTGGCCTTGCGGCAATCAAAACATCCGAAATCCGATACCTTCATTGAGCAGGCCGCCAAGTGTGCCTTGGAATGCAACGACACTGTGTTTGCGTGGAAGGCGGCGCTATGTGCTGACCTCCCATCAAAGGAGCCATAACCAGAGAGTTCACTGAGAAGGGCTCTGGCTGACCGGGTCTTGGCATTTCTCCGTGCCCTCCGTGGTTTTACATTTATTCTAGGATAAAATTTGAAGCAGCCCATCTGGACACCCTCTGAGGAACGTATCGAAAACGCCAACATGACCAGGTACATGAAGGACCTTGGCAGAAGGCTGGGAGATCAATTCAATTCATATCATGAACTCTACCAATGGTCTGTAGAGAATATTGAAAAATTTTGGGCATCCATCTGGGACTTTTCCGAAATCATTCATTCCAAGAAAGGGGACCGAATTCTCGAAGCCGATGGCATGTGGGGCGCAAAATGGTTTCAAGGAGCGAAGCTCAATTTTGCGGAGAATCTGCTGAGGTACCGGGACGCCCGTCCCGCCATGGTCCATTGGGCCGAGGACCAGCCGCCAATTCGCTATACATACCACGAACTATATGATCGAGTGGCCAGATGCGCGGAGGGACTCAAGCATCTCGGAGTCAAGAAAAGCGATCGCGTGACCGGCTTTATTCCCAATATTCCGGAGGCGGTCATTGCCATGTTGGCGACTACCAGTCTTGGCGCAATCTGGTCGTCCTGTTCGCCTGATTTTGGTTTCCAGGGCGTCATGGATCGCTTTGGTCAGATTCAACCCAAAGTGTTGTTCAGCGCCGACGGCTACTCTTACAACGGCAAGTGGTTCGACTCCCTGGAGCGGGTCCGCCGGATTTCGGAACAGATTCCATCTTTGAAAAAAATAGTTCTGATTTCCAGAAATGAAACCTCGGGGTCGCAGTCGATTCCGAAAGCCATGGCATGGGATGAGCTGTTGTCCAATTCAGCTAAGGATGTCCGGTTCGAGCAACTGCCGTTCGATCATCCTGTTTATATCATGTATTCTTCCGGCACGACCGGGGCGCCCAAGTGCCTCGTGCACGGGGCCGGCGGCACCTTGCTGCAGCATCACAAGGAGTTGATGCTTCACACCAATCTTAAAAGAGAAGACGGTATTCTCTATTTTACCACCTGCGGATGGATGATGTGGAACTGGCTGGTTAGCTCGCTTGCCGTCGGCGCGACCGTGTTCCTCTACGATGGCAGCCCGGCCTATCCGGACATTAGCATTCTGTGGAAGGCGGCCATGGAGGAAAAGGTCTCCGTGTTTGGCACCAGTCCGAAGTTCTTGACGGCCTGCGAGAATTCCGGGATAAAACCGCGGGAGCAATTTGACCTGTCGGCTTTGAAAACCGTATTATCTACAGGTTCGCCGCTTTCTACGAAGAATTTCGAATGGGTCTACAAAAACGTAAAAGAGGACGTCCAGCTCTCTTCAATTTCAGGCGGCACGGATATCGTTTCCTGCTTCATGCTTGGCTGCCCCATCATTCCCGTGTATTCGGGTGAAATCCAATGCCGCGGCCTCGGCATGAAAGTCGAAACTGCTGATGACAGCGGGAATATTGTCGCGAACCAGGTCGGCGATTTGGTCTGCACGGCGCCTTTCCCCTCGAGGCCGATCTATTTCTGGAACGATCCCGACAAC
>JAUXJX010000187.1 GCA_030624545.1 Bacteroidota bacterium
GGCGTCACTTTTGTAGTCAAGGAATCTCTATCTATGCCAGAAATTGAAGACCTGATCAATCCTGATTTGGAAAAATGGCTGGGCCAGAACTAGCAGCCGATAGCGGAGACAAGCCGCGCCTGGAAATGCGCGGTATTTGCAAACGATTTGGCGCGACTATCGCTTTACAGGACGTCAGCTTCGCTGTGAAGCCAGGTGAAGTTCATGCCTTGGTCGGCGAGAATGGCGCCGGCAAAAGCACGTTGATGAAGATTCTAGCCGGGGCATACAAACCTGACAAAGGGACGATGTTTCTGGACGGGAAACCATTTCAACCACACAATTCTTTGGATGCCAGGCTTCAAGGAGTGGGTATGATCTACCAGGAGCTTTCCCTGGCGCCGCATCTGACCGTCGAAGAAAACATGCTGCTGGGAATGGAGCCCACGAAATTAGGATTTGTTCGATGGCAGGAAGTTCGTGGTCGTGCCCGGGAGGCTCTTAAGCATTTCGATCATTCCCGATTGAAGCCTGATACCCGGGTTGGAACATTACCGTTAAGCGCTCAGCAATTGGTCGAAATTGGCCGCTCTTTAACCGTTGGATGCCAGGTTTTGGTTTTTGATGAGCCAACCAGTAGTCTTTCCCAGCGCGATATTGACCGGCTTTTCGAGGTCATAATCGGTTTTAGAAATCAAGATTTGTCAATCGTCTATATCTCACACTTTCTGGAGGAGGTTCAACATATAGCTGATCGTCTCACTGTTTTGCGAGATGGATACGTGGTCGGCACTCGAGATGTCGGGACGACAAAAACCGAAGAAATCGTACGGATGATGGTGGGCCGAGAAATTACGGATCTCTATCCCCGGTCTGTCCGCAAACGGAGAGACGCGGTTCTGGAAATTGAGAATCTGGCCGGATTAGAAAAACCTGAAACTGCAAATCTGGTCCTCCATAATGGTGAAGTGTTGGGAATCTGTGGACTGGTCGGTGCGGGCAGAACGGAAATGCTGCGTGTGATTTTTGGCCTGGACCCGGTGCGAAAAGGCCGGATTAAAATCGGTCTTCATCTCGGGCCCGCTTCTCCAATCAGGCGTTGGATGCAAGGAGTTGGCATGCTCAGCGAGAATCGCAAAGAAGAAGGGCTGGCAACAAACCTGAGCCTTGCCGACAATGTTACACTGTCAAAACTCAGAGGATTTGGACCTCTTAAATTGGTCCTGCCACGGAAACAGGAAGCGGCCACACAGAAATGGATTGATCTTCTCGATATTCGCTGTTTAAACCCCGGTCAACGTGTCGCGGAAATGTCAGGCGGCAATCAGCAGAAGGCCGCAATTGCCAGGCTATTGCAGCATGACGCTGACGTCTTGTTGTTGGATGAGCCGACTCGCGGCATCGACGTCGCCGCAAAGGCCAAGATTTACCAGATCATCAATGAAATCGCAGCGGGATCGGAGAGCAAGGGACGGGCGCCAAAGGCAGTTTTGATGATTAGCAGTTATCTTCCCGAGTTGATCGGCATATGCGACAGAATTGCCGTGATGTATCGCGGGCATTTGAGCGCCGCCAAACCGGTGGAAGAGATTGATGAACACAAACTGATGATGGCTGCTACCGGTCAGGAAGTGTTGGTTTGATAATACACTGATGATGTCGACAATTCACTGAGATATTTGCATTTCCGCATGATAACATCGCCTCTCAAATCCTCAAATTCTTCCGAAAAAATGTGGTCAAGGCTCAATAGATTTGGACCGTTACTGGCTCTCCTTCTTGTATACTTGTTCTTCGCTATTACCAATAGCAAAATCACCTCGCTCACCGCAATGGAGATGATGGTTCTCCACACCGTAATTGTCGGGGTATCGGCCATCGGCATGACCCTGGTTATCATCTCTGCAGGTATTGATCTTTCAGTTGGCTCCATCATCGCTTTAAGCTCTGTTGTGGTTGCTCTGTTGATGGACAGCTATGGTCTTGATCCGCTAATCGCCGCAATATGTGGCATTGCTGCCGGCCTGATTTGTGGGCTGTTCAATGGTCTGCTTATCACTCGGCTGAAATTGGTGCCCTTCATCGTAACGCTTGGCACACTATTGATCGTTCGTGGAATTGCAAAAGGATTGGCCAACAGCATCCCCATCAACGCAGGACAAACCTGGTTGAGCGAATTGCTTGCCGTGCTTCCACCCGATCGGAGATGGCAGCTTCTGCCTCCCGGTGGCTGGCTCATGATTTTATTAGCTATGGCTGTAGCCGGATTCCTCAGATATACGAAGCTGGGCCGCCACATCCTTGCGGTCGGTTCGAATGAAAATACAGCAAGGCTCTGTGGCGTCGCGGTTGAACGGGTGAAGGTCTTTGTCTATGCCGCGGCCGGCGCATTCGCAGGTCTGTCCGGGCTCATGCTCATGTCATACCAAGAACAGGGCGATCCCACCGGTGCAGTTGGCCTTGAACTTGAAGTCATAGCGGCCGTGGTGATTGGAGGAGGCAGCCTTTCCGGTGGGGAAGGCTCGATACTCGGAAGTCTTGTCGGCGCAATGATTATGACCGTCATCCGAACAGGCTGCCAGCTTAATGGATGGCCTCCCTGGGTAACCCAGATCGTCACCGGGTCCGTCATCGTCGTGGCAGTCGCAGTTGACAGACTGCGCCATAGGCGGTTTAGGCTAATCTAGTGGAAATAGGAGCAAATGGTTATTTGCGCATAGAGGTTTAAGATGAAAATCAACACAACAATTCTACTCCTGACAACCGTCGGTTTGATTGTGGCCATGGTTTATATAACCAACCGAGAGGATAATTCGCAAATGACAGAAGAACATTCCAATCAAACGCTGCCGGAATATGTGTGCAAAAAAGTGCATCGTGAAATTAAACTAACGGGCAAGCTCGAGGATCCGCTATGGCAGGAAGCAGAAGCCATCCAACTCAATGATGCCATAACTGGCAAGCCAGGCCGTTTTTCAACAGAAGTCCGTGTATTATATGACGACAAATTTCTATACGTCGGCTTTCATTGCGAGGACGATTACGCCTGGGGAACCGTGACTGAACGGGACGGCCCCATCTGGAACGAAGAGAGCGTTGAAGTGTTTGTCAATCCTGCCGGCACGGCGCACCAATATTACGAAATCAACGTGAGTCCCAAGAATGTCATTTTTGACTCCTGCATCCTGAACAGGCGAACGGAGGAAAATCCGAATAACACATTTATCGGGCTTCCCGAATGGAATGTGGTCGATTTGCAGACCGCCACAAATATTGACGGAGAAGCGGATCAGCACGGTAAGGCCAAAAGCTGGAGTGCTGAGTTTGCCATTCCGCATTCGGAACTGATCGGAGCGCCCAATGTTCCGCCTAAACACGGAGACATTTGGCGAATTAATTTCTACCGTATTGATTCACCCAGAAAAGACCAGAGAGAGCACTATGCCTGGATCCAGACCGGACGGCCCGCTTTTCACCTGCCCTGGAGATTTGCCTACCTGAGATTTGAATAGCATCCCCCTCATCGATTTGGAATTCCTCACTGCCTGCCATTGTTACCTTTTTTGAAGTGTAACTCAAACACAGGTGAAACCATGCTGGTCAAAAATAGATGGATACAATTCTCAATATATACCTTCCTCAGCTTAGCTTTTCAGACAGCAGCACCACTCTCGTATGCGCAATTTAAGTCAGAGCCCAGTGATCAAGAAGTGTTCCAAAAAATGCTCAACTTACTGGATGAAGGCTCGCGAGCTCAACTGGAGGCTTGTGAATGGCTTGGCAAATTCAATGATATCTCGATTGTGCCGGCCCTGGTGGACGCCATTTACTTTGTCAAAGTCCCCGGCGAATGGGATTGGGCTCTTGAAAAGATCAGCGGACGGAACTATGGGCGTGATTGGGCCCGTTGGATGGAATGGCTCGGCAAACAGGATTTCGAGCCACATTCTGCTTATTCGCAATTTAAGCAGGAATTGCTGGGACGGATCGATCCCAATTTCAGCTTATTCCTTAAACCAAAATTTGATCGTGCGATTCGGCTGGATGAAATTGTCTGGGGAGGCGTTCGAAAAGACGGGATCCCTTCTCTTGATGATCCCAAAATGATTAAGGCTAAGGAAGCATCCTATCTAAACGAAGATGAAGACGTTTTCGGTCTGTCCATGGATGGGGAACATCATGCCTATCCCTTGCGCATTTTGAATTGGCATGAAATGTTGAACGTCACCATTGGTGGCAAGGCAGTGACCCTCACTTATTGCACACTTTGCGGTGCCGCGGTTCCTTATGAGGGGCAAATCGATGGAAACACCTACACGTTTGGCTCTTCGGGCCTGCTTTATCGCAGCAACAAATTGATGTATGATCGTCAAACAAATTCTCTTTGGTCGAGCCTGCACGGCAAGCCGGTTGTCGGACCTTTGGTGGGGAAGAATATCCAGTTGAAGAGGCATTACGTGGTTCGCACGACCTGGAAAGAATGGAAAGAAATGAATCCATCGACGCTTGTCCTGGATATCAACACGGGCTTCGAGCGTGACTACAGGCCTGGTTCTGTTTATAAAGAGTATATCAAGAGCAAAGACACGATGTTCCCAGTTGCATGGCGCGACAAACGCCTGAAAGCAAAGGATTGGGTTTACGGATTGATTATCAGGGGAACAGCCAAGGCTTACCCCCTCAAGAAACTCAAGAAGAAATCTATGCTTCAAGATGCATTTGCGGGCGAAAATATCTTACTTTTACTCGCTTCGAAGAATCTCACTGTGAGAGCCTACCAGCGCGGTGACCGTGTCTTTCGGGATCAGATAGTATCGGGAGTACTAACGGACACTGAAGGGGATGAATGGATGATCTCTGAAGGTGGCCTTGTGCGCAAATCTGATCAGTTCCGGCTCTATCGTCTGCCAGGCCATTTATCCTACTGGTTTGGCTGGTATGCATTCTTTCCCAAGACACAGGTTTGGAAGAAGTGAAGATGTATGATGAACTACATTTCACAAAGCCCGTAACTTATGACGACGCAATGTTGTCTATTATCACACTGCTCGGGGCTAATTTCGAGGGCCTCGAATTGTCGACATCCAC
>JAUXJX010000295.1 GCA_030624545.1 Bacteroidota bacterium
AAGAGAATCCATCCGCTGAGAATACCATCTTCGAAAACCGAATAAAAAGGGCGGTGCAAGAGAAACTAACGACGCTGGGATATGAAAAATTGACGGCCAGCAATCCGGATTTTCTAATCGATTACCATTTCGAAGTTAGCGATAAATTGTATTCAACCTCGGATGGATATGGCAATGGTGATAATGGTGCAAGTGTCAACGGTTATGGAAGTCACGGTTACAGCAGATACGGTTTTGGAAGATATGGGTACGGGAGATACGGCTATGGCAGGTACGGACACGGCGGATTTTATGGATATAGCGGGTCGCGCCCTGAAAGACTTAGGACCGGCGAATATAGACAGGTAACTCTAATTTTGGATTTTGTAGATCCCGGTTCAGATCAACTAATCTGGCGTGGACTATACGTAGGCGCTGTCAAGGAATGGGAAATAAGTGAAAGGAAAATCAGAGACGCCGTAAATCGGATTTTTAGAAAATTCCCAAACAAGCAAACCAAAACAACTGAAAACAGTTGGGTTTGGGATCGTGACAATTTGGTCTTTAGATCTCGTGTCAACAAAAATGGGAGATAGAATGATGAAATCGAACCCAATAGACTCAGACGTGAACGAGGCGAATCAGGCGGAAGTTCTTGAAGGACAAATGGAGGATGACATGCCTGGTCAATTAGAGGTTGAAGAGCATTCTTCTAACCAAGGGTCAGAATCATCAATACTTACTCGCATACGCGATTTGACTGATAGGAAGCGCTATCAAGAGCTAAACTGGAAGGGTTCATTTGAGGATTATCTAAGTCTTCTCAAAGCCGACCCGAGACCGCTGCGGAGCGCCTATCAGCGCATTTACGATATGATCATGTCGTATGGTCACGAAGAATATGAGGGCAAGAAAGATAGGTTGATTCATTACAACTTCTTTGACGATCCAATGCACGAAGGGCGAGACGCAATTTATGGTCTGGATCGGCCTCTAATGAAACTGGTGCACCTGTTCAAATCCGCAGCAAAGGGGTATGGCACCCAAAACAGGGTTTTGTTGTTGCATGGCCCGGTAGGTAGTTCAAAAAGCACAATCGTGCGGCTTATTAAGAAGGGTTTGGAAGAGTACTCACTCAGAGACGAGGGAACCATTTACTCCTATTCGTGGAAGGTGGAAGACAAAGAGGGAAATGAGTGCTGGGAAGATTGCCCCATGCACGAAGATCCTATTCACCTAATTCCAATTGAAGCCCGCAGGGCCCTCTTAAAAGAAATTGGTATCAATACAGGTGAGTATCTCACAGTGCATAATGCGGATCTATGTCCATTTTGCCGGTATCATTACCAGGAAAAACTGCACAAGTACGACGGTGACTGGATTAAAGTTGTTAGTGATGTTTGGGTTCGACGCATCAGGCTTTCGGAGCAGGATCGAGTTGGTATTGGAACCTTTCAGCCGAAGGATGAGAAGAACCAGGATTCAACGGAATTGACCGGCGATATAAATTACAGAAAGATCGCCCTTTATGGCTCCGATTCCGATCCCAGGGCATTCAATTTTGATGGTGAATTTAACATTGCAAATCGCGGCATCATTGAGTTCATTGAAGTGCTGAAACTTGACGTGGCATTTTTGTACGATCTGCTAGGAGCTTCACAGGAGCACAAAATCAAGCCGAAGAAATTTCCTCAAACCGATATCGACGAAGTCATCATCGGACATACCAATGAACCCGAGTATCGCAAACTTCAGAGCAATGATTTCATGGAAGCTCTGCGCGACCGCACTGTCAAGATTGACGTCCCATACATTACCCGGTTAGACAACGAGGTGAAGATTTACGAAAAGGACTTTAATTCGGGCAAAATTGAAGGCAAGCACATTGCACCGCATACTGTGGAAATGGCGGCAATGTGGGCCGTGTTAACCAGGCTGGAAGATCCAAAGCGGGCTCAGCTTACCCTGATGCAGAAAATGAAGCTTTACAACGGCAAGACGTTACCGGGATTTACAGAGGATAGCGTCCAGGAGTTAAAAGATGAAACCGAGCGCGAAGGGATGGATGGCATTTCACCGCGATATATTCAGGACAAGATTTCAAACGCCCTGGTGAATGAGGAAGAAAGCTGCATTAATCCCTTCATGGTGCTCAATGAATTAGAATCCGGGCTGGAGCATCATAGCCTGATTGCATCTGACGACATACGCCGACGATACAGAGATATGTTGTCGTTGGTGAAGGATGAATATGAAGACATGGTGAAAAATGAAGTCCAGCGCGCCATTGCTGCGGATGAAGAAGCCCTGACTCGTCTATGCGCAAATTATATTGACAATGTAAAGGCGTACACCCAGAAGGAAAAAGTCAAGAATCGCTATACCGGGCAGAGCGAAGAAGCAGACGAGCACCTCATGCGGGCGATTGAAGAAAAGATCGATATTCCTGAGAGCAGAATGGACGATTTTCGGCGGGAGATTATGAACTACATCGGCGCGCTTGCAATTGAGGGGAAGACTTTTGATTATCGGACTAATGAACGCCTTCACAAGGCACTCGAGTTGAAGTTGTTTGAGGATCAGAAAGACTCCATCAAATTGACTAGTTTGGTGTCTCAGGTCGTTGACAAAGAGACCCAGGAAAAAATTGACGTTGTAAAAGCACGGATGATCAAATACTACGATTATTGTGATGTCTGTGCCACTGACGTATTGCAATTTGTTGCCAGTATATTCGCACGAGGCGATGCGAAAGGCGACTCGTAATAGTCTCATTGTGGCGACACAATATGACACGGATGACGAATTTAGGCTTGCAGATTAATGGTCAAAAAGATTGAAAAGGACGTAGCCCGATTTTATCAGATTGCAAAGGGCAAGATTCGAAAGGATCTTGGCAAGTATATCGGTAAGACTGAGCTCATCGGGCGTAAGGGCAGAGAATTGGTCAGCATACCTGTGCCTCAAATTGAATTACCAAGGTTTCGGTTTGATCCCTCGCAGGCAGGTGGGGTTGGGCAGGGTGAAGGAAAAGCGGGAACGCCCGTCGGATTTGATCCTGATGGGGACGGCAACGGCAAAGCGGGAGACATGCCGGGTCAGCATTTGCGTGAAGTCGAAATCTCTTTGACTGAATTGGCTGAAATGCTCGGTGAGGAATTAGAACTCCCCCGTATCGAACCGAAAGGAAAGAATGAAATTCACACTCAAAAGGATAAATATTCTACCATAAGAAATACCGGGCCGGCATCCCTGCGCAATTTTAAAAGAACCTACAAGGAAGCACTAAAGCGTCAAATCTCTTCTCAGATCTACGATCATCAACATCCGGTGATCATTCCAATACACGATGATATTCGCTACAAATCCTGGAAAGAAACCAAGCTGCCCGAAACGAATGCGGTTGTATTTTACATAATGGATATCTCTGGTTCGATGGCGGAGGCGCAAAAGGAGATTGTTCGAATCGAATCATTCTGGATTAATGCCTGGCTAAAGGCTAGCTACAAAGGAATTACAACCAGATATATTGTTCACGACGCTGCGGCCCATGAGGTTGATGAAGAGGCTTTTTTCAGTTTGAGAGAGAGCGGTGGTACAATCATATCAAGCGCATACGAGCTCTGCTCCAATATTATTGAAAAAGACTATAATCCTCATGAATGGAATATTTACTTCTTCCAATTCTCCGATGGAGATAATTGGGGTGAAAAGGACAATTCGATATGCCTTGAAATTCTGAATGGCAAATTGCTGCCGGTTTGCAATCTATTTGGCTACGGCCAGGTGCACAGCGACTATGGCTCCGGAGAATATTTGTCATTTCTCGAAGGGAACTTATCCTCGGAGGATCGATTGATTCTCTCGGAAATCGATTCTAAGGAAGATATTATGGATTCTATCAGGGATTTTCTGGGGAAAGGTCTTTGAGGCGGATTTTGTCAATCATGAGAAACAGACTATGAGACTTGCAGATGTCTGATTACGAAAAACAACTACGAATCGCCAAGGAAGAAATCGAGGAGTATGCCAGGGCCTACGGGCTGGA
>JAUXJX010000402.1 GCA_030624545.1 Bacteroidota bacterium
AAGGGAAATCCCTATAAACAGAAGTGCAATGGCTCGCTTGACAAAATTAATTTGCGCATTCATTCTTGATCCTCCTTTTTTAGTTTCCCTAACCGCAGGAAGACAGGCGAACTCTGCGGTTCATAAATCACTCTGAACTTGGCTCTACAATCTTGCCCATGAAGAGAATTGTCTGCGAGCGGTTTTCCCGAATGAAAAAGAGAAAAGGCCGGTCCAGACGCATGACGAAACCGCCGCCACCGATGGAGGTGACTGAGACTGTCACCGAGGTCACTGCCGCCGCTTCCGTGCCTTCCTCGTTCACGTCGACAAAGGTCTTGTGCAATACGCTGCTGATGAAGAGCTCCGCATCGCTGTTGATTTTGCTGAAATTCGCACGCCCGGGTTCGAAGGCGATGCCCATGCCAAGCGCTTTTAGCGCTTCATTAAGAGTCAATCTGTATTCCAGTGTAAACCTGGGCATTTCCAGTTTTCCGGAGCGCTCTTCCAATCCGCCAATCCATTCATTCCACTTTGTGTCATTCATTTGGCCGATGATCGAGTCGGTGGTCTTGCCGGGCCCGGGGAGGATAACGAGCATACTGAAATCGCCGTCGCCATAGGGCAAATCGATGGCCTGGAACTCACTATTTTCCAGATAACTAAAATCACCTTCTTGCACCATCATTTTGACCGGTACCGTCGACCCTGCAGGAATTGTAAATAAGTCGTCTTTGGTTTTGTCTTTTTCGAATTCATAGGTCCACGTGCCTTTGAAATAAATGGCGTTGATGAGGAACATCACCATGTCGTCGGTGATTTGCTCGACGATTTTGTCGATCTTCCCATTCGTCTTCTCGTCCACCCAATCATTGATGATACGAACTGCATCAGGACTGCTGAAATCAAGCTTGCGGACTGCAGCGTCAAAATAGGTTTGGTTAAGATTGATGAATTCCTGCTCGACAGGAAATTCCTGGCGATACCAGATCGAGTTGGCCAGCGAGAAGTTGACCTTTGGATCGAGCTGGGAGAGCAGTTCAATCAGGCTTGTGTAGGATTCGTTGATTTGGTCCTGAGACATTCCGGCCAATTCCAGCGTCGATTGCATGGCCTCGAAGGTGGTACCATCTGCGCCATTGAGGGTCATTCCGAGCGCCATGGATACACTCAGAGGCGATATAAAGGTGTTTTTGTCCTGCTCGCTTTCACTTATTTTTTTGAATAATTTTAGGCCAAACTCATTCCCCGATTGAACCAGCTGCTTTTCAAATGAAGTTAGATCCCTTTTTACTTGCGCTTCAACCGGGTCAAATATTCGATCTGCGCATTGCAGCAAAAATGCAGCAAGCATAATCAACACGCCAATACTTGATATTCTTTTCATGATTTTCCTCCATCGGTGTATGAGAATTTTGGACAGGATGGACTGGATAAACAGGACATCTTTTATCTTGTTCATCCTGTTATCCTGTCTAATTTGACTTAAAAACATCAACTAATAGGCAACCGAATTTTCGAAACGGAATACTAAGTTTCAGGCTCCACAATTTTTCCCATGAAGAGAATTGTCTGCGACCGATTCTCGCGAATAAAGAAAAGGAAGGGTCGGTCCACGCGCATTACAGGGCTCCCGCCAACCGCACTGTCGGAGACGATTACCGCAGTCACTGCCGCCGCTTCCGTACCCTCTTCGTTTACTTCGACAAAGGTCTTATGCAGAACCTCGCTTATGTAGAGGCCTGCGTTTTTGTTAATTCTGCTGAAATTCGCTCTCCCCGGATCAAAGGCGACGCCCATGCCAAGCGCATCCAGGACATCAACAAGAGATAATTTATATTCAAGCTTGAATCGTGGCATCTCCAGTTTGACGCCAACCGTATCGAATGCGCCGATCCATTCCTGCCATTTTGTTGTGCTCATTTGATCGATAATGGTTTCAGTCGTCTTCCCGGACCTGGGCAAGATCACCAGCATGCTGAAATCACCATCTCCGTAGGGCAGGTTGATGGCCTGAAAATCCTCATTCTCGAGGTAATTGAAATCGCCCTCTTGAACCATCATTTTTACGGGCACGGTCGAACCACCCGGAATCGTGAACTGATCATCCTTGGTTTTGTTTTTTTCGAATTCGTAAGTCCAGGTGCCTTTGAAGTAAATGGCGTTGATGAGAAACATCACGATGTCCGGTGTGATTTTCTCGACGATTTTCTCGATCTTGCCATTCGTCTTGTCATTCACCCAACCATTGATGATCTTCACGGCTTCAGGACTGCCAAAATCCAGCTCGCGTACCGCGGCATCAAAATAGGTTTGGTTAACATTGATGAATTCCTGTTCCACCTGAAATCCTTGACGGTACCAGATCGAGTTGGCGAGATTGAAAATGACCTTTGGATCCAGTTGGGAAAGCAACTCAATCAAGCTCTGGTAGGATTCGTTGATTTGTGTTTGAGACATGCCACCTAATTCTAGAGTAGACTGCATGGCCTCGAAGGTGGTACCATCGGCGCCATTGAGGGTCATGCCGAGCGCCATGGACACACTCAGAGGCGAGATGAAGATGTTTTTATCCTGCTCAAACTCGTTGATTTTTTTGAATAGTTCTATGCCAAATACATTTCCGGATTGAACCAGTTGTTTTTCAAATGAAGTGAGATCCCTTTTTTCAGGCATTTTGACGGGATCAAATATTTTGTCGGCGCACTGCAAAAGCAATGCTGCCAGCAGCAAGGACATGGCGAAACTTGAGCTTCCTTTCATGGATCGACTCCTATTTTCTAATAGCAATGAAATCTCCACTGCTGGTCACGCCTGCGATGGTAATCCACTGCCATTCTCCTGATATTTTACTCTCATCGAAATCGCCCACCAATATCACGTTGTGGTCTCTGAAGCCAGGATGAAGATCTGCGTAGAACTGATTGTCTTCCGTATGTCCTTCTAACGATCCTTCTCCGATTTGCGCTCCCATATCTTGACTGTTTTCAGCTCCGCTGAATTTCCAGCTACCGTGTAACTGCGAGGGGTTCTCGAAGTTGATTATGAGATCGCCCGTTATCCTGACATTTCCTACACTGTCCTTTGCGGCATAGAGGTATGTAATTTCGTTGGCGGGTGTGACGCCTAAGTCGGAGCAAGCGGGGAGGCATGCGACCAAGAAAAGTGACAGTGATAACAAATATATATGCTCTTTCTGCAACAGCCTCCACTGCGTGTATTGCTTGGTAGTAGCTGAATCGATTTTGTTGGATTTGGCAATCATTATAATTCTCCTTAATGGTTTATAAAGGGTATTGGTTTTATCTAGGATATGACAATTATAATGCCAGACTTTGATAGGATTTTCAATCTC
>JAUXJX010000077.1 GCA_030624545.1 Bacteroidota bacterium
ATCCCGACATAACTATCTACATCGAGCGCCTTGAGGCTTTTGTCCGGGGGCAGCAACTACAAGAGGTGCGGCTGTCCAATCCATTTTTATTGCGCAGCGTCGAGCCGCCGATTGACACCATTAAAGGCAGGATTGTGCAGGGATTTGAGCGGATGGGCAAGCGCATCGTTTTTGTCTTCCCCGAAGAGCACTTCCTGGTGCTGCATTTGATGATCGCCGGACGCCTGCGCTGGCGCGAAAAGGAATGCAAAATCCCTGGAAAAACCGGATTGGCGGCATTCGACTTTCCCAATGGTTCGCTCCTCATCACTGAAGCCGGCACAAAGAAGAGGGCCTCCTTATACGTAGTCGAAGGCCGTGAACCGCTCCGCTTTTTGGATCCCGGCGGTCTCGAGGTCTTTGCTGCTTCCCTCGCCGAATTTCGCGAACGGCTCACTCAAGAGAATCACACACTCAAGCGAGCGTTGACCGATCCGAGGCTGTTCAGCGGCATCGGCAACGCCTACTCCGATGAGATTCTTCACGTGGCAAAGCTGTCACCCGTGCTGCTAACCCATAGGCTTACGGCACAACAAATCGAACAATTGTATGAGGCAACGCGCGAGACGCTAATAGACTGGGCGGCGCGTTTGCGGACTGAGACCGGGGATGGATTCCCGGACAAAGTCACCGCCTTCCGCCACGGTATGGCGGTACACGGCCGCTACGGCAAACCCTGCCCGGACTGCGGCACACCGGTCCAGCGCATTCGCTACGCCGCAAATGAAACCAACTACTGCCCTAACTGTCAAACCGGCGGTAAGCTGTTGGCAGATAGAGCATTATCGCGCCTTTTGAAAAGAGACTGGCCGCGCACGCTGGAAGAGCTTGAGGAAATGAAGGGCGAGCACTAACAATAGAAAGGTCAACGATCCACGCGACTCTTGCGGTGATTTTTGTCGGCCTCAATTTCAGTCAATCCGTGAATCAGCAAAAGGAATCTGCTCTACATAGATCGGAAGAAATTGGCTTGTAAAGATTAGAGCACAATAGCGCTTTTATCTGATTAGCCCAGGGGTTACATTAACCAATCTCTTGTCCCTTTTCCTTAGCGACTTATTGTGCATCATCAACAAATTTCCTGCGTAAAATCTGTCAACTGAATCAATGTGTGAACTACGAAAGGAAGGGAAAATGTCATGAATATGAACATCACCATCGGATTTCTTCTGCTGGTTTTCACCTCTTCTGCATTTTCACAGGAAGGTTTCGAGGGCAGGCCCATAACGGACAACGTGTGGATGCCCACGGGCTACACCCTCAATAAGGGAGAATTCAAAATAGGACAACCCCGACTCAGGCTTTGGGAGTTGGAATTGATTTTGCGCATTTCGACCTTGACATTTTTGGCGAAGAAGTCGACGCTTCGTTCACTTCCATATCACCGTTTGTAGCCTATGGCACGCAAGCCGGTGAGAAAACGATGATCCATCTCGCCGGAAGGCTCAGCACATTTTCGGGTGACGCAGAAATCGATGACGCCAAAGCGGAGGAGAGCTCTACGGGGACTTCAGTATTTGCCGGCGTGGAGCACAGCTAGTCTAATCGGACCAAATTTCTCGGGGAAGTGGGCTACGACATCACATTCGAAGGGCTGCGACTCGGCGGCGCCGTGCCTTTTGGCTGGACCAAATTTCGCCTAAAAATGGGCGTCAGCTACTTCAATCCGGATGGACCCGGCGATTTTACGCTTCCGGTTATCGGATTATGGTGGAGGTTTAAGGGGTAGACCAAAGAAAAAGCCTTGCAGGTTTCGAAAACCTGCAAGGCTTAAATGGTTACTTTACGTTCCCTGTTCCCAGGAAACCAGGTATTGTTTCTGCTCGGGCGTTAACTTATCAATGCCGATGCCCATGGTTTCCAGCTTAAGTCTGGAAATCCAATCTTCAATTTCGGCCGGGACGTTAGAAACCTCGGCCTTCAGTTGATCCTTATTCTTGATCACCCATTCTGAAGTCAGAGCCTGGGTGGCGAAGCTCATATCCATTACGTCGGCAGGGTGGCCTTCGGCACAAGCCAGGTTTACCAGCCTGCCATCTGCAAGCAAGAAGATGCGATTTCCATTTCCAAGGGTGTATGCGTCCACGTTTTCGCGTACCCCTTTGCGCACTTCGGTGGCAATCTCAGCGAGTGCCTTAATATCGATCTCGACATCGAAATGGCCGGAATTTGCCACGATAGCGCCGTCTTTCATGAGCTCGAAATGCTCTGCGCGAATAACTGAGATGTCCCCCGTAAGAGTGCAAAAGACATCTCCGGTTTTTGCGGCTTCGCTCATGGGCATAACATCGAAGCCATCCATTGTCGCCTCGAGCGCTCGAATCGGATCAACCTCTGTAACCGTCACTCTGGCGCCCAGGCCGCGCACCCGGAAGGCAAATCCCCTGCCGCACCAGCCGTAGCCCGCTACCACCACATTTTTCCCGGCCATCAAAACGTCAGTGGCACGAATGATGCCATCAACGGTGGATTGGCCTGTACCATAACGATTGTCGAAGAGGTATTTAGTTGTCGCGTCGTTCACGGAGATGACAGGGAACTTTAAAGCTCCATCTTTTGCCATAGCACGCAGGCGGATAACGCCTGTGGTCGTTTCTTCCATGCTGCCGAAAATAGACTTGCCAAGCTCGGGATAGTCGGAATGAATTACGGAGACCAAATCGGCGCCGTCGTCCATGGTAATGACAGGTTCGTGCTCGATGCATGATTTCAAATGATCATAGTAGGTATCCCGGTCTTCGCCCTTAATCGCAAAAACCGGCATTTCATAATCCGATACGAGGGAGGCCGCCACGTCATCCTGCGTGCTCAGGGGATTGGAGGCGCAGAGATAAAGCTCGGCCCCTCCTGCCTTGAGCGTTCTCGCCAGGTTGGCCGTTTCGGCGGTCACGTGAAGACAGGCCGACATGTGAAAACCGGACAAAGGCTTCTCTGCAGCAAACCGCTCTCGGATGCGCTGCAAGACCGGCATGTTGTGGTCAGCCCATTCTATTCTTCTCTTGCCCTCGTCAGCAAGCCCCAAATTTTTGATATCGTACTTCACAGGTAATCCTTTCTTCTGAGTATCTTATTCTGAAGCTATCGTGCAATCTCCTCAACACGATTGGTTTCTTCCCAGGTAAATCCTCCGCCGTTGCGGCCAAAATGGCCATATGCCGCGGTGTTGCGGTAAACCGGTCTTCTAAGCTGCAAAGCTTCAATAATGGCCGCGGGCCTGAGGTCAAAAACATTTTTGATTCTTTTCTGTATTTCCTCGTTGGGAAGGACGCTGGTGCCGAAGGTGTCCACCATAATCGAGACAGGCTCCGCCACGCCAATGGCATAGGCGATTTGAACCTCGCACTTCTTCGCCAGGCCCGCCGCAACCACATTCTTCGCCACCCAGCGGGCTGCGTAAGCGGCAGATCGATCTACTTTGGAGGGATCTTTACCTGAGAACGCTCCCCCGCCATGCCTGGCGTAACCGCCGTAGGTATCGACAATGATCTTTCTTCCGGTGAGTCCGGCATCTCCCAGGGGGCCGCCGATGACAAATCGCCCGGTAGGATTGATATGAAAACGAACCCGGCTGGAATCGTACAGCTCGCTCGGAACTACGGGTTCAATGACCTTCGCAATAACATCCTTGCAAATCTGCTCTTTCGTGACATCCGGGTTATGCTGGGTCGACACGACAATCGTGTCTACCAGAACCGGCTTCGCATCTTCATATTGGACGGTAACCTGAGCTTTTCCATCCGGACGAAGATAGGGAATCTCGCCGGACTTTCTCACGGCAGCCAATCGTTTCGTCAGCCGTTGCGCCAGCTGGATTGGCAGCGGCATCAACTCCGGGGTTTCCTCTACGGCAAACCCGAACATCATGCCCTGGTCGCCGGCGCCGTCACGATCAACGCCCATTGCAATGTCAGGAGACTGTTGATCTATGGATGTCAATACGGAACATGTGAGATAATCGAATCCATATGCGGCATCTGTATAGCCGATATCCTTTATGACTTCCCTGACGATTGTGGGAACATCCACATAGCATTCGGTGGTTATTTCTCCTCCCACCAAAGCCAAACCGGTAGTCACAAAGGTCTCGCAGGCGACGCGTCCCTTGGGATCTTGCTTCATCACATCATCCAGTATCGCGTCGGAAATCTGATCTGCTATTTTGTCCGGATGTCCCTCCGTGACCGATTCCGAGGTAAATAACTTTTTCTCCATATAACCTGTTTCCCTTTTCTTAATTGCTCTTGTTCGCTCTAGTTTTCTTCTCTCGCCAGAACTGACTTTAAGTAATCTATGTTTTTGATAGTTGTCGGATCTTCATGGTTTTTCATAGCCAGGTGATAACTAACGAAATCCACAAGATAAATCAAAGAAAATCGTTTTGCAAGGAGAGAATCACCGCGTGCATGTATTTGCAGTGTTGGGGTTCCTGATTCTTCGATTAATTCTTTTGTGATCTCCATTCTCCTCTTAACGCGAATATGATCGTCTTTGTCGCGCAAAAACATTACCGCCATTTTTCGATTTAATGTCATGTCCTTTGCACGCTGCCACCCAATTATCTCGTTATGGTTCATTTCCGGAATTATATTATGATAGGCGAGCGATTTGCTGTTTTCGCAGATTTGTCCTTTCCAACGCACAGCCACAGTTTGCAGTTGGGGAGATGAGTAAATTACCGGGATTCTATCGGCACAGAACTCTGCTATCTCCATTGCGGGTGAATTCTCGATTTGCTGGGGATTATTCTCCGAAAGTATAGATTCCAGCACGCCGAACAGCTCATCAAAATCCGCAAGATCCGGCCTAATCCAGCCCCAATTCAGAAAAACTTCAAAAACCGGGAAGAATAAATAACCCAATGCCGTTCTTGGCGGCTGGCCGCCGGGTATTTGGATAACGGGATGACCGTTTTTCCGGGCGCGATCATACAATTCTCCGCCACTTGTAAACGCAATACAGGGGCATCCCAGAGATACCGCGGCCTGATGAGCCGAAAGAGTTTCCTCAGTGTTCCCCGAATAGCTGGACAACACCACCAGAACGGTTTCGTCAGTCCAGGCCGGCAACTTGTAATCTCGGACCACGGTGCAGGGGAGCGTTCCCGATGCCGTAACGAAATCATGCAGCAAATCACCTGTAACTGCGGAGCCTCCCATGCCGGCGACCAGAATGTGTTTCAAAGAGGCTGTCGGCTTTGCGACGCTGCTGCTCTTGCCAATTTGGATCGCTTTTTGGACCTGATCAGGAAACCTGAGGATCAGGTCCAACATGTTCTTCGTATCGTATTTCTGAATGAGATTTCCAAGATCCGGATGCATACGATCATCCTTCAACGGTCTGCTTGTTATTCTCAACTTCCGGCAACAGAACCTCTGAAATCTCGGGCAATTCGGACTGCATAAACTCTTGAAGGCTTTCTTCTACCTGCTTAGCGGTGGAACACCGGGGAATATCCTCGCAAAGTCGCTTGGTGGTATTATAACGAAGGGATCGAATGAGCTTCTTTACTTCCGGAATCAATGGAGATGTAACACTGAGCTCGTCCAGGCCAATGCCAACCAAAAACGGTACAACCTGCAGATCACAAGCCATCTCACCACAGAGAGCAACCCAGATGCCGTTTCTGTGGCCGATTTCTACTGTCTCTTTGATCATCCGCAATACGGCGGGATGGTAATTGGTGTAGAGTTTGGCAATCCGCTCGTTCCCTCTGTCCACGGCCAATGTATACTGAATTAGATCATTTGTCCCAATACTGAAAAAGCTTACCTCTTTGGCCAGTTGATCAGCCATCATGACCGCCGACGGCACTTCAATCATCATTCCGACCTCGATGTGCGGATCGAAAGGCACCCCCTCGGCTTCGAGTTCGGCCATAGCCTTTCTTACATATTCCTTGCTTTGTATCAGTTCCTCAAAAGAGGAGATCATTGGAAACATGATTCGGACGTTTTGACGCCCGCTGGATCGAAGAATTGCTCGCAATTGCTTCAAGAACAGATCAGGAGTATCCAGACTGATTCGAATGGAGCGCCAACCGAGAAAAGGATTTTCCTCTTCATCAGATTCCGTATCGAGGCCCATGCGGTCGCCGCCAAGGTCAAAGGTGCGGATCCTCACTGCATTGGGATAATTCTGATCGGCAATATATTGGTACTCCTGGAGCTGCTCTTCTTCGCTGGGAAGCTCCGACTTGTTGAGATAGATATACTCTGTGCGAAAAAGTCCGACTCCATTCGCCCCGTGGGCCAGGGCTGATTCCACTTCGGCCGGAAAGTCAATGTTCGCCGCGAGCCTGACTTCGCGACCGTCCAGGGTCTTGGCCGGCAATTCTTTTATCGGCAGCAGTGCCTGTTGGAATTTTTGATATTTCTCCTGCAGCGCACGATACTTCAGGAGGCTGCCCTTCGCTGGATTCAGAATGACCCTGCCTTTGCTGCCATCGATGATGAGCCGGTCCCCGTCCTTCACATTCTCTGAGAATCTCTTCAATCCTACCACGGCCGGTTTTTCCAATCCCCGGGCAAGAATGACGGCGTGCGAAGTCCTCCCGCCCAAATCGACGGCCAGTCCCAGGATTGCGTTTCGGTCCAGCATTACCATCTGTGAAGGGGTTAGCTGATGACAGACGATAATTCTCATGCCCTTCAAATCCGTTACGGACAGACTTTTTCTTCCGGTCAGATTTCGAATAACACGTCGCTTCACATCGAGGATATCCACCCCTCTCTCTCTCATGTACTCATCGTCGATGTCGGACATGGCATCATGAAAATCTTGCATGATTTCAAAATAAACCCATTCTGCATTACGGCACTCTTCCCGAATTCGTTTTAGAGCCTCATCAACGACAATCTTGTCATCAAGGATAAGCAGATGGGCATCAAACAACTCCGCTGCTTTTTCGCCAAGGCGGTTCAGTACGCGCTTCTTAATCGATTCCAGTTGTTTGCGGGTTTCTTTTAGCGCCTCTTTGAACCGTTTGATTTCCTTCTCGACTTCATTTTTGCTGATTTCTTTGCGAGGGAATTCGAGGCTTTCGCGGGTGAGAACCGTGGCTATACCTATAGATACGCCGGGAGATGCGGCTATTCCGTCAAATGTGAGTTCTTTTTTTGTTCCGCTAGCAGACATTCTCAGTCTTCTTCAAACCTATTTTCAAACAGTCTAACCAACTCATCCAGGGCTTCTTGTTCGTCAGCCCCTTCCGTTTGAATCGTAATCTCACTATCCGGTTCTGCAGCCAGGGCCATCACGCTCATGATGCTCTTGCCATTGACGGCCTGGCCGTTCTTGATCAGAGTGATAGAGGAAGAAAACCTGGCAGCCGCCTTGACCAGCAACGCGGCCGGGCGGGCGTGAATACCGAGTTTATTGGTTATTATGATGTCTTTCCGAACCATATCCGGCTGCAAACCATCAAATAGAAATGCAATTTCACTCATTAACCGACAAAATATCTAAAACCAACCAAGAGACCGATATTGATTATTATCGGCCATAAAATGGACTTCCTAGACCGAACAAACAGCCATGTAACTACCATTGAAACAAGAAGTAAAGCCACCATCGGCCAGCTGCCACTCTTCCATGTGGAAATCGAGAAAAAGCCGAAAAACACACCAACAA
>JAUXJX010000079.1 GCA_030624545.1 Bacteroidota bacterium
CCAATACTCCCCGTAACCGTGAATCGTTGCGTCTGCTTCATTTTGAAATTCAGATCCGACGGGCGGTTAACGGCGGTTTTAACCTGGCTTCTGTTTTCGTGTCGCAGCCCACCGTCGATCGTTATGTTTCCCCTCACATCCAATCCGACCGTGCTTCCACCAAAGATCTTCTGGAACGCCTCACTCTTTATTGGGATCGGAATATCAAACCCGATCCCTCTACCGCGTTTCGATAATTGATCGTCCTCAAAAAGATTGCCGGACAGGCTTGCCCTCCAGAAGAGTTCACGTCCAACCTCGTAGCGGAGCTGAAGATAATCTTCGAAAGACATCATCGCGGGCTGCAGAAAATCGTGACCAGCCAGGTGCTGCCGAATGGTAACGGATTTCATGTTCTCGTCAATCTTGTAGGTTTTCTGCAATCCCTGCAGCTTGTTTGGAAAAAGTGGATTTCGGACTAACGAGTAGCGTATGCCCATATAAGAAGGGCTTGTGATGGACGCATAATAAGGGTTACGAGATTGGGGAAGATAAATGGAATGGCCGTCGGCCGAAAATACCTCGTTGTGAAAGATTGCTAGCGATAAGAACACCATCCAGAGTCTTGTCAAAATCCTGAATGGATAGGCGATCCTATGAATAAGCACCCGACTGGTCAGTAATTGGTCATCTCACAAGGTTCTCATCAGTTAAATCTTAGTATCAATCGCTAACCGAATTCCTCCATCTTTCACAAGCCACGACTATTTAAGTTAGCACAACCCATTAGAAGTTTCAAGAAGAAATTACCGGTCATCCGTGTTCGCAACCTTGCGATAGTTTGAAGCTTCTTCGTGGCCATTTTCGTATCAGAATATTATTACGGCTTAATATTTATTCGGCATTTTCCCCACTTTTTGTAGGAAAAGCTGTCTAACTAAAGTGTTGGCTAACTTCCATCATTCAAGAATTCTCGCCACCAAGGCACGAAGAGTGTATAACTTATGGCATTTAGGGTGTAAAAAAATGAGTTTTTTGAATTACTTTTCAGGATCTTAACTTTTCTATATTTTTCAATACTTTGTGGCTGTGAATTATTCAGGCCAATAGAATTATCGTGAAAATCTGTCATCGGGTGTGCCCGAATGGTTCAATGATAATAGGGTTGTAATCATGTTATAGTGCAATGTATATTGTATCATTCAGAGACCGATTAGGTTCCCGGGTTTATTTGCTCAAGATTATCAGTATTGCCCTATCTCAGACTTGAATAAGACGAAACTCAGACTTCTATGAAAATCTTAACCCGCTATATTCTGAAAGAGCATATTGGGCCATTTTTCTTTGCCATCCTCGTAATCATGCTCATATTTCTCCTGAACATTCTCTTTCGGGTCCTCGGACGCATGTTAAGCCGCGGTATTCATATCGTGACGATACTCGAATTACTCTCATTGAATCTGGCGTGGATTCTTGCCCTGGCCGTGCCGATGGCTGTGCTCGTTTCAACCCTTATTGCCTTTGGAAAATTCTCGGCTGAAAATGAGGTGACTGCCATCAAAGCCAGCGGCATCAGCTTCTTTCAAATCTTGATGCCCGTTGTCGTCGCCAGTGCCTTTCTGGCGGTAGGGCTAATCGTTTACAACAACACTATTCTTCCTGAATTTAACCACCGGGCTCGGCTACTGAACGAAGATATTTATCGAAAAAAACCCACGATCAAGATGGAGCCCAATGTGGTTTTCACTGATATTCCCAACTACAATATTATCACGAAAGAAATCATAGAACTGGGTGATTCGTCGCGAATGGAAGCAGTCATAATTGACGATCTGACCTACGACGACAAAAGAAGAACCATCCTGGCGCAACGAGGAAGTCTAAAATTTGACAAATATGCGGATCGTTTGTTTTTCGATCTGTACAATGGCGAGATTCACGAAATAGAGAACGATGAGTTTTCCAAATATCAAAAACTCAAATTTGACCGCTATAGGATAAATGTCGATTTCCCAGGCCTTTCTTTGAAGAGAAGCGAATCAGGCTATCGGGGAGACCGCGAGAAAAGCGTGGAGATGATGGAAGAGGATATCCGTGAACTTCGAAAATCCATGTCTGAACGGAAAGAAAAGATTGCTTCCATTATTCAGAATCAGCTTGTGCAAGCTTTTGACGAAAATTTACTGGAGAAGTCTACATCTTCCAAGGCGGGCAACGAGAGCGCCGGGACAAAAGACGACCATCAATATCGAGCTCAGCTAGGGATTGTCAAGAAGAAATTGGCTAACTTCAGAAGCCAAATTGAAATGGAAAAGCGTCTCATCAAAAGCTATTCGCGCAACATAAATTCATTAAAGGTTGAGATTCACAAGAAATATTCGATCCCTGTTGCATGCATAATTTTTGTTTTTGTCGGCGCTCCGCTGGGAACACTAACCCGAAAAGGAAACCTGGGCGTTGCAGGCGGCATCAGTGGTCTTTTCTATATGATCTATTGGGTCTCCCTCATCGGTGGCGAAATGCTAGCGGACCGCCAAATGCTCAGCCCCGTGCTGGCCATGTGGGGAGCTAATATTGTAGTTGGAGCCTTTGGCTTATACCTCATGCTTATCACCGTCAAGGAATATAGACCATCCTGGAAAGGATTTGGTCAAAAAGCGAAAGGAACGGGAAAAGGACGGTGAGCAAACTAGATCGATATATCTCAAGACAATTCCTGAACATACTCTGGTTCGTCCTGATCGCCGCTACAGCATTCTTCATTATAGTGGACCTCGTAGAGAACTTGGATCGGTTTATTGACAGAGATGTTCCGAGCGGAATCATCGTTCAGTATTACATTTTCTTCATACCGTTCATTCTCGAATTCATCATGCCCATTGCGGTGCTGATCGCCTGTCTTTTTTCAGTAGCCCAATTGTCGCGCCATAATGAAATCAGTGCTATGCAGACTGCAGGAATCAGCCTCTATCGAATAGCCCTGCCGCTATTCGCAGTTGGATTTGTCATTTGTATCGTCATGATTTTGTTTGCCGAATATGTCATGCCGCCGGCGAGCGAAGCAAAATTCGACATCAAACGAAAATATCTGGACAGAATCTCCGAGAAGATTTTTGCTCAGAAATCAAACATTAATATTTTGAATAGCGAGTTTGAAAGAACCTTCATCTCGCATTTTGAAGCTCCGGAAAAAACCGCACATAATGTGATGATACAGAGGTATCATCCCGGCGAGCTTCAAACCCGCCTGGATGCAAACCGGATGAAGTGGCGGGATGACCATTGGATTATGGAGGATGGCATTTCCCGCACCTTCGATGGAGAGAGTGAGATTGTAGAGACCTTTGCAGAACTAATAATTGATAATTTGCCCTTCAACCCATCGGAGCTGGGACAGGTTCAAAAAAAACCGGACGAAATGAACTACGCCGAGCTTAAGGCATTTATTCGGCAGGTAACAAGAACCGGCGCAGATCCGCAAAAATGGCTGGTAGATCTTCACATGAAGTTCTCATTCCCATTTGCTAATTTTGTAATTGTCATATTCGGTTTTCCACTTGCCGCCATGCAGAAAAAAAGTGGGAGAGCCCTGGCATTTGGCACCAGCCTGGGAATCTGTTTCCTTTTTTTCGGGCTGGTGAAGACGCTCCAGACCCTGGGCCAAAATGGCATACTGACGCCATGGTTGGCTGCGTGGGGAAGTGACTTCGTCATCTCGGGATTAGGAGTGTTTCTTCTGATAAAATCCAAAAAATAAAAACGCCACCCTTTTCACAGCTCTGTTTTTTCGACGGCTACATTTCAGAAAAATAAAAAAAGGCCTGTCCGAAGACAGACCTTCCGTTGGGAGGGAGGAAGTTGTATTAGGCCCAGCGGCCCAAATTCCTAAAAACTCAATGCCGTGGAAGCTGCCATTCCCAATGCCTTAGACTGGGACGGCGATAACAATCCACTCATGTTCATTCCAAAGTCCAGCCTGAAGAAACCCAATTTTAGACCGAATCCCCACGCCATCAACATTCCGGTATTTCCGCCAACACCCAAACCAAGACGGAGTGGCAAAAATCTCATTCCCTGCCATTCAGTGCCGACTCCCAGGTACGGTTTTTTCGAAACACCGGGTCGATCCGAAAAACCCTGATGAAGATCTATAGCCAAGAGAAAGTTTTTTCCCTTTCGGGAGAGGCCAACCCGAATTTCCTTCGGCAAAGTTGTGGAAAAGGGGTCAATTCCCTTTGTTTCATCTCCGTGGGTTATCAAAGAATCTTCATCCGCAGAATTCTCCACATTCACCGAGCCTTCCGTATAAAAGAAAGCTTCGAACTGCTCCGTGTCCTTTTCCCAATTGATCTTGCTCATCGCATTATGGAGGAACACTCCGAAGTTCCATTTTCCGCGCGCAGTGGCCAGACCGAAATCTGCCGAGTAGCCCGAACCGCCTTGTGCGTATCGAACCTTAACGCTGCCATCTCCATAACTTTCAAAGCCATTGTAGAATTGGCCGCTCGATTCTACCACATTACTATGTCCAAAACCGATGATATAGCTTGCATTTGTGCCGAGATAAATCTGATCGAGGATTGGAAAAGCGAACGAGGCAGTAATACTTGAATAGGCGAATGCCTCCCCGGAATTCTCGCCGATGTCGTAACTTTGCTCCCACCTGATGCCCTCAAGTGCCAGACGCAGGTAGTCTTTTGAAATTTTCAAGTCGGACGCACCGGTAGCAGATGCGGTTAACGCAAAGGAGCCAAGGGCAAAGCCAATAGCCTGAACACCGGAATCCAGGTAGAGTCTGAAACCCTCCTCGGGCACACTGGCGAGAATATTTTGCACCTCATCAGGGGAAAGATATTTGCCAACATACGCGTTATATTTGCTTTTGGAAAAGCTGGAATTGCCGAGAAGCATGCCGGCGCCAACAAGATTCAGATTAAAGCCAGGCCGATCACGAAAGGCCAAATTGGCCGGACTCCAGATTGGCGCTGCGACTCCCCTTGCAACCGCCGTATATGCACGGGCCATGCCAAGGCTTCTTGCGTGAGAATAGGTTTGCCCGGTTGCCGAGTTAACGAAAAACAGCACCAGAAGGGCGGTTAAAGAATATTTTGTTGACTTTTTGAACATCTTCATCCTTTTCGGCTGAATATCAGTCCTCATCGGGATCGACATGATAAATGAACTCGGCATAAGCTTTTACGCCGATATAATCATTGGCATAGAACCGCACGACTTCACCATTGCTTCCAGGCAGAAATGCAGACAGCCCGACAAAGATCTCTCCATTTGTAAAGACGGCGATCTCTTCTTTGCTAAGCTCAACCATCAATTCACTCAACACTTCTCCACCGCTTTGCGAAGCATTTACAGTTAGAGGCCCAATGGTGAGTTCCGGATTAGCAAAGACGCTCGTGTCTCTGCTGCTCACATGAAGCGACACCTGCATGCCAAGTGGAATCCGGTTCGCAAGTTTGGCGATCAGTTTTCCAGACAGCACGTTGTCTCGAAGCTCTTCCTGGATATCCGCGTCAATGTCGAAGGTGTCCACGTCCGACGTCACAGACTGGGATGGGATGCTCAGGCTCAAGGGCGCTGTTATGTGCACGATACTTTCAATGAAGTCGGTGCTCCTGATGACGCCCTCCGAACTGCCGTCTCCAACCAGAACATCTCCGGTGACCTGGATTTTGTTGGGAAGAATATTGATTAAATCCACGATGTTGCTGTTGCTTTTGTCCAGTACAATCATGGTTGGCACCGGTCCGCCATTGGCAGGAGCAATTTGCTGGCTGACGATCACCTCAGACGATTCTCCTGTGGATTCATTGATTCCGGTGATCCGAATATCCGGGAAAATTGCAAATCCTATACCGTTATTGATGGTTAACTCCAGTCTGCCGACTTCGAATCGAAGACTATCGATGCCATCAGGGAGATCAAAACTCTCCTCCACGGGATCTAATTCCACGTGGACATTGTCTAAAATGCCCCTCACTTCCGAGAACGAGAGATCGGTCAATTCAACGTCCAGGGCGACGCCATCTTCTCTGCTCAGGGTAATGATATTTCCGTTAGAGCCAAAAACGCGGGCAGTCCAACTGAAATGTGTCCTCAATTCATCCGGATTTTGTTCCGGTTGAAAAGAGTAACCCCACAAATTGATGAATCGTGTCGTTGTCTGGCCGTTTAGTAATGGAATATTTAGCATTACCTGATTTCCGGCCGCATCAAAAAAGTCTTCAAGCAATAGATCCAGTTCCAGATCGAGTGGAATATTGTTGGTGATTTCCAGACGGAAAAGTCCGCCGGCGATTTCGGCATAATTTACCAGCATGGAGTCACCCAAAGCCAGGCTGTCTGTGCCGGAGAATTCCTGTGATTCCACAACCGCCTCGGCCTCGACGGCAACGATATCTGAGATGAGGGCATCAACGTCAATGCCATCAGAGTTTGCATTGATCTGAATCGGTTGACCGCCGCTGCCAGGAGACCCTCCCGTCAAATACACACTTATATCCGCCGGAATGCGCACGCCGCCCAAGTCGGCCGCTTCAGTAGAAGAGGTCCCCGGGTTAATATCCGAGTTAAAGAAAATAGAGAAGATTTCTGCATCGGTGTTTCTATCTCTGGCCTGAATCCCCACACCTGCGGCCAGGGGAACAGGAAGATTATTATTTATGGTGAGCTGAATCGAACCGGATTCAATCAAGATTGATCTGAATGAATTGAAGGATGGCAGGTCTACCTTAATATTGTCATACGAAAACCCGCCAACCGGAACGGTTTGGCCGTCCAGCAGAATGGTAGGGGGATACATTTGGCCGAATGTCAATCCGGCGGAATTTATACCGGGAGAAGGCACCCGAAATTCCCCCAATTTTGATGAAAAGGACTCATTCATGTCCGCCATTTTGAGCTGATCCCCCAATTCAAAGCGTTCAAACTCTTCTTCATAATCAATGTTGACTAACCCGTTTTCGCCGGTTACCAGGTAGTCGGTGTCATCCATAAGCTCTTCAAGCAGGATCGCCCGATTCATCAAGGGAATGGCGACGGTAACATCCCATTGGGGAGCGACAGGCTCCTTGATCGAACAGGACATGGAAATTACAAGGACAAATAAGGTTGCAATTAGAAAAAATCGTGACGGGAAGGTAATATGGTTGAATCTTTCAAGTCTTTTCATTGACCCCTCTTCGACGTTCATACCAGGAACAACCAATTGTGCTAAGAGCCAATCTTAGTATCGGGAATCATCGTAAATGTTTGAGCATGACGAAAAGACGACAACAATTTGAGCATGAATCTACCCGGCCTTGTTTCAATTGGGAACAAACGCGGAGATCAGCGCGGCTCAAGATAGCGGCGCGAACCATCAAATACTGTCAAAAAATCCCTTGCTCCTTGAGTTGCCTCAGGCTATATTGCAGCTGGTTGAGCCTATTTGACCCAGGCTTACGGATTCAACTTGCTTTCAACCAGAGAGGAAACGTAGGACGTAATAATGAATACAACCCTTAAGCTTACAAAAACGCTCGCCGCTTGTTTAGGAAGTCTGGCAGTGTTCGGCTTTTTTTGTTCAAAGCAATCGACCAGGCCCAACATCA
>JAUXJX010000279.1 GCA_030624545.1 Bacteroidota bacterium
AAGGGACGCGAAGGACACGAATAATAGTTCGTGAAAATTCGTGTGAATTCGTGGCTGAAAGCCTCATCTAAGTATAAGGTTGAGGGACGTTCCATGCAAGGGCAAATTGGGTTTGCTCCCTCACCCTGTCAATCCATGACGCGTTATTCCCTCACCCTGTCACTTCGTGACACCCCTCTCCCAGGGGAGAGGGAATGAGTACAGTTGGCTTTGTCTTTCGTATCCGTGAAAAATCCGTGACATCCGTGGTTAAGAAAAATTGAGCGTGAAGGCCAAAAAAAAGGCCGGAGCGATATTGCAATTCACTCCGGCCTTAAGACTAACCAACCTCGAATTCGATTGATTTTACTCTTTTTCGAATAGCTTGGGATCAATCTCCTGATTCAATTTGATCTCGTTCATAACGGTCTCAAGGAATTTCTTGCCGTCGGCATTTATCACGATTTTCCCAGGAAGCTTAACGCCTTCAATATCCTTAATCTCCAGAAAGAATTCCTCCATTTCCGCCGGAGTACCCATCATGTTCGTGCCCTGGTAAACTTGCTTCAAGGGCAGATAAGTGCTGGTGTCTACAAACAACTTCAGGCTATGGCCTTCGGCATCCTGCAGCAAAAGGATCTCCGCAGCCGTGCCATTTACGTCTCCGGAACCCATATGCTGTGCCTTCAGTCCGTCTGCCTCGCCCCTGCGGAATAGTTTTACCCAATCGCGAAACATGCCGGCGCGCATTTGATCCCGCTGGGACTCCGGCATATCCGCTGCGCCTTGCGGGCTAACCATCCAGGCGTCATCGCCCGCCATCACCTGCTTTATTTCACCGAATGGAAGATTGATAACCACGTGAAAATTGCCCGGCAGTTGATAGGTCGCCATGGAGGTCCCCTGCATGTCGCCCTGGGGCGTGGAGATGGATACAACTCCATCAATGACATAATTCTTTATGGCAGAATAGGCCTCTGCGCCGCCACAGGCATCTACGGTTTTGTTGAAGACTTCCATGCCCTTGGCAAGCGTTTCTGCCGTGGCTTCCGGCATTTCTTCCTTCGCGACCGGGATGGTTATGTCGATCTCGTTTACGCTGCCAAGAACGGAAGGCGGCTCGTCGAAATCGTCAACCTTACCCACCAGCAGAATCCGGACTTTGTCCGGCCGCAAATATTCTTGTGCCACGCGCTTCACGTCCGCCTTGGTCACCTTTTCAATATTGTCCTTGGTCTGCTGCAAGAAATCTTCGGGATAGCTATAATACTCGTAGGTCATAAGCCGATTGACCACTTCACTCTTGGTGTCAAAATTGAAGACGTAGGAGTTGAGAAAACTTTCCTGCGCCAATGCCAGTTCTGCGTCGGTCACATCCTCAGTCTTCATCAGTTCCACTTCCCGCAGCAACGAACGTACGGCCTGAATAGAAGTCTCCGACTTAGTAAAACAGCCCACATAGAATTCACCCGGGTAATCAAAATTTGCGCTGTACTGGCCAAAGACCGCATAGGCCAATCCCTGGTCCGAACGAACCCGGCTGAAAAGGCGACTGGCAAAACCGCCGCCCAGGATTTCGTTCATGACGCGCAAGGCGAAATAATCCGGATTATCCAATTTTCCGCCAATATGGCCAAGCAAGATATTGGTCTGATTCACGTCATCCTTGCGAATCACGTTCACGGAATAGTCATAATTGTAGGAAACGGACGGAGTCGCGGGCCGCTTGAAATCAACCTTTTTCCAGCTCTTGAAGGCCGCGTCAATCTTCTTGATCATATCTTTCTTTTTGAAATCTCCCCAGACGCCGAGCATCATGTTATTCGGATGGAAGTATTTCTGGTGGAACGCGACCAGGTCATCCCGTGTGATGGCGTCGATGGTTTCATACTCGCTGTGGCGTGCGAAGATGCTTTTCGGGCCGTAAATCAGCTTGCTGTATTCCCGGAACAGAATCCCATTTACATCGTCGTTTCGGCGAGAAATCACCGAACGTTGCTCTACCTTCTGCAAATCGATTTTCTCCTCCGGAAAAGCCGGATTCATCAGGATGTCCGCCAGGATCTTCAGGCCAGTGTTAACATTTTCTTTTAAGACCGACATGGACGCAAATCCGGAGGTCTGCCCAATGCCGGTCTCTACGGATGCTGCGATGCTCTCCAACTCCTCGTCGATCTGGTCACCGCTCTTGTTGACGCTGCCGCCGGTGCGTATCACCGCGCCCGTAATGCTGGCAAGACCGATTTTGTCTTCCGGTTCGTAGATCGATCCGACGCTAATTCGTGCAGACATGTTGATGAGCGGCAACTCGTCATCTTCGACCAGAAACAGGATCATGCCATTATCCAGCTCAACCCGGTCAACTTCCGGTATCTCTACCTTGCTGAGTTTAGGGTACTCTAAATCTTTGTAATGCGTCTGAGCCGAAGCGGCGTTGGCAAGGAGCGCCATCATTAGGCACAGAAGGGAAAATTTGAAGGTAATAGAACGCATCATTTTATTCTCCTAGAGGTTATCAATCACTTGTTTTCTCGATTTACTCGCTTTCTTCGATGGTTTTTATGGCGGCCACAGTTCTGTTTTTAGGGACAAAGTATTTCTTCGCTACACGCTGAATGTCATCAGCCGTTACCACATTGATTCGATCCAGATCCTTGAACAGATTGCGCCAATCGCCCGTTATGGCCTGGTTATAGGCAAGCTGCAGGGCAAGCCCGGAATTAGAACCGAGCTGTCGGATCACGTCGGCCCGTGCGCGGGTTTTGGCTTTCTGCAATTCCTCTTCCGAAACCGGTTCATTTTTGAGGCGCTCGATCTCTTCATAAATTGCGGCCTCGCATTCTTCGGCCGTCTTGCCCTGCGCTGGAACGGCGAAAAACAGCATCAAATTTGGATATTTGTCGCCGGGAAAACCGGAAAATCCGGAGGACTGGATGGCGATCTTCTTTTCTTTGACGAGATTTTTATAGAGTCGACTTGCCCTTCCTCGACCGATAACGTCCGTCAATACAGTGAATACCGGCTCGTCCACATCATGGATGTCGCCTTTATGATAACCCAGAATCAGGACGGATTGGGATTTGTCTTCCACGACGACCCGGCGCTCACCCAATTGCTCCGGTTCCACGGTTTCAACCGGATCGGGCTTGGGAGTAGAGGGTAATCTGCTAAAGTAGGTCTCTGCCAATTTCTTGACCTCTTTGGGCTTTACGTCCCCGACGATGCAGACAATCAAATTGTTAGCGCCATAGTATTTTTTGAAGAACGTTTCGCCTTCAGCGCGCGTGATGCTTTTTAGATCTGACATGTGTCCCACACCGGGTTCACCGTAGGGATGCGCTTTGAAAGCAATCGTGAAGAACTCTTCGAGCAAGCGGCCAATGGGCTGACTCTCGGTGCGCATCCGCCGTTCTTCCATTACAACTTCTTTTTCGGTATAGAATTCTCGGAGTACTGGATTGATAAAACGATCCGCTTCCAGAGAAAACCATAATTCAATCTTGTTTGAAGGTAAGCTATAAAAATAGCGTGTCGCATCCGAACCGGTAGTGGCGTTGAGTCCGACACCTCCCGCCCGTTCAATCGCTTCGCCGATCTCATTGCTGACCACGTATTCTTTCGCCGCATCGCGTGCTGCTTTGAATGCTTTCTCCAGTTCCTTGATTTTGCTCGTATCGGCCAGGGCGCCTTTGTGTTTTTCGCGTCTCAGCTTTTCGTAAATCTCATCGACCTTCTTCATAGCCGCGAGTTCTTCGTCCAGGCTCTTTGTTCCTATCGTGTTCGTGCCTTTAAAAGCCATATGCTCAACGACGTGGGCGAGGCCGGTTATACCCTTTACCTCGTCAACGGACCCCACATCGGCATAAGTATGAAACGACACCACCGGGGCTTCGTGCCGCTCCACGACGATGAATTGCAGGCCATTATCAAGGGTGAATTCCGTGACCTTTTTCTCGAATTCAGCCAGGTTCTGCGCGCCGGCGACTATTGGAATCGCTGCTAGCAGTATTACCAGGCAGGTACACCAGCCGTGCTGAAGTCTCTTCATAACTCCTCCTTGGGGTTAATGGGTATTGTCAAAGAATTAACCACAGAGTTCACAGAGATATTTTTTAGAATCAATGAGTTGAACAACCCCGATTCTTTCTCTCCTCTGTGCTCTCTCAGAGAATTGCTCCATGTTTCCT
>JAUXJX010000001.1 GCA_030624545.1 Bacteroidota bacterium
CCAGGAGTTGCGACTTTTGCTTGGAAAAACCTAGTTGCCGCAAAATCTCCGGAAGGTCTTTCTGAAATTCCTCTACCGTGGCAGATTTGCGAGAGACAATCTCATCGAGTTCTCTCTCGGATTTTGAATCCTCAGACCTAAATCCATCATACCAGATATCAAAGGGCTCCAGATTGCGCCCAAGACGATCACGAATTAAGTCTGCAATCTCGCTTACAACGTCTGCAGAAAGCACGGAAACAAGCAGAGACTCAACATCAGACTCGGACAGTTCACGTTCTTCGTTGAATCTACGCTCAATGAGACTTGGGTTTTGAGGTGTGTATTGATCCAGAAGCTTCTCGGCCTGGAAAATAGTCCGCAGCAATTCATAACGCCTGTTCTGTTCGGGTTCCGCATTACCCCTCACGTTTGTGCCCGACTTGCGGATTTCGTTTGAGAATGGATTCCAATCCCACTCGCTGGAATTGATTACAGCATTCGGAACCTGCTGCATGACCACCCGCTCCATCACCATTTGCACTAGCTCCTGCCTGGCCAGGCCGTCTTCGTAGGCGTATTGCGCTTTTATCTCATCGCGCAGGCCCCAATGGCTGATCAGCATCAATTCCTTTGGGAAGAGCCGTTCACCACGCTCGTCGATCAAATTGTGCATGTATAAATTGTATTTGTTCACATAGTCGTCTGCGGCAACGTAAGCTTCATTTCGTTTTCTTCTGACGTCAGCCGGAATCCGCGAGGTAAACAAATCCGCCAATCTGGCCTCGGCCCATTGGCGCCTCGTCCAATTCTCACCGAGGGAGTTCTTCTCCGCAAGTGAATAAATACGAAAATTCAACAGAACCGTGAAGGCGATTTTTGACAGGAACAAATCCTCATTGACGTGGGCAAACACGTTGAAATTCGCAAACTGATAATCCACCGGAAGCATGGGGCCTGTTTCGACATGGAGATTCCAATAGAAATCGCGGGAAACGCGATGAAAGTTGCCTAGTAGAGACTCGAAATTCTTCTCCAAACGTGAAAAGAGCTTTTCAAGCTCTTCAGGCTCTGCGTAAAAATTTTCAAGGCAGAATTTCTGAAATTCTGCGGGACTGCCGTCCTCCTCGCGCCAGAAGCGCGACGCCTGCTCCACTCCGGACTTGATGCGTTCCTCGTGGGACGTTCCGTGCTTTTCGGTCAGCTTTCGAATAGTGAGATCGTTGTCCGAGTCTTGAATAAACATCTGAGACTCTTTAATGATATCCGTGAAAGTCCGTGTCAATCCGTGGTTAAGAGAGTTTTCATACAGTCTCGTCTTAGGCGGAAATCCTTAAAGGAAAATATATTTGACAAGATAACAGGATCAACAAGATATCTCAAAATAGAATCCGGTAAATCCTGTTATCCTGTCCAATTATATATGAATAGCCTCCTCCTCCGCATCCGCGGCAGCTTCCATAATGGCTTCTGACATGGTGGGATGCGCATGTACGGTCTTGTGGATCTCATGATAGGTCGTTTCCAGAGTTTTGCCGATTCCCAGGGAAGCAATGAGCTCCGTTGCCTCAGCCCCGATGATATGGGCGCCCAAAAGCTCGCCGTATTTGGCATCAAAGATCAGCTTGACCATACCTTCGGGTTCGCCATAGGCAAGAGATTTTCCATTTGCCCGGAACGGGAAACGCCCGATTTTCAATTCATGGCCGGCTTCCCGCGCCTTCTCTTCGGTCATGCCCAAGCTGGCTACCTGGGGCATGCAATACGTGCAGTTTGGAATATTGCTGTAATCAATTGGGAGTGGGCTTTTCCCGGCCATGGCTTCAACGGCCACGATACCCTCTGCCGAGCCGACGTGCGCTAGCCAGGGCGGACCAATAACGTCGCCGATCGCATAAATCCCATCCACATTGGTTCGGTAAAACTCGTTGACTTTGATGTTTCCATTTTCCATCTCGATGCCGAGCTCCTCTAAGCCGATATTTTCCACATTCCCCTGCACGCCGACGGCCATTAGAGCGACATCGCCTTCAAGCTTGCTTTCTCCATCCTTCGAGGAGACCGTGACCGTGACGTTCTTCCCTTTTGTACCCACAGACTTCACGGTCGTTTCAGTATAGATATCGATTCCACTTTTCTTGAACTCCTTCTGCAGGATATTCGATATCTCCTTATCCTCAATGGGCAGAATACGCGGCATCATCTCGACAATGCTTACCTTGGTACCCAAGGCACTATAGAAATAGGCGAATTCGATCCCAATCGCTCCCGCACCGATGATGACCATTGATTGGGGGATATCTTTAAGAACCAGCGCCTCAAAATAACTTAGGACCTTTTTGCCATCGATCTTTACGCCTGGAATGGCGCGGGGCCGTGCCCCCGTTGCGATTATCGCCCGCTTGGATTTTATTGTAGTAACCTCTTTACCCTTTTCGTCCGTCACTTGAATAGTCTTGTCCGGATTAACATGGCCAGATCCTTTGATGGAATCTATCTTATTCTTACGGAACAAGAAATGTACACCCTTGGACAGTTGGCCGGCGATAGCCCTGCTTCTCTCGACCATTTTGCCAAGATCGATCTCCATTGCCTGAACCTTAATCCCGAACTCCTCGCTTCTGTGAAACAGGCGGAGGATTTCGGCGTTGCGCAGCAGCGCCTTTGTGGGAATGCAGCCCCAATTCAGGCAAATCCCGCCCAGTTCAGCGCGCTCCACCACACCCACTTTCATACCCAACTGCACGGCTCGGATGGCCGCCACGTAACCGCCGGGCCCTGCTCCGATAACGGCTAGATCATAGGTGTCGTTATTGTTCGTCATTGTTTACTCCTCTAGTGATGGGGCAAAGATCAAATCCGGGTAAGCAATTTTTCGAGAGAAAAGTCAGATGGCATCAACTGAAATTCTGGCCCTTTGAATCCGTGCAATCCGTGGCTCGCCCAAATTAGAGATTCCAATGTAAGAAATTCAACGTCAAAGATTGAGGAAAAATTTGATAAATTCAAGGGAAAAGACCAAAGGTAATTGGCAACCGAGATCCAATAATTGATTTGATATGGTGGTAGTAAATCTCCTCGAGCAGAAAGAACTCAAAGAGATTTATCGACTGGCATCGGAATTCGTGGCTGCGGATCGGCAACTATGGTTTGAACGAACTCGCCCCACATTCTCCACCAACCATGAAACGTGCGAGAAGATTCGGCGTGTTGTACGGACAAGGGACACCAATTTTCGCCGCTATCATTCGCGGGGAAATGAGCCGATACGTTGCGTGTATCTATTTTCAGCCCCTGCCGCAGAGCTTTTAATGCGCTCTCCTTCGCGCTCCAAATCAGAGTGGCAAGCAAAGGCTGACGTCCCGGGCTTGCCTCCATCACCAGGGCTTGCTCCTCAGGGGTGAAATAGTCCTGGACAAATACCCCACTCCGGGTCTCGATCATTTCCAAATCACAGCCTAATGAAATGCCTTCTGGACCAATGGCGCAGAAACCGACCCTCTCACTGTGACTGATCGAAATCGTAACCGGTGCGGATGCACCCCCGACAAAGGCTTCGGGTGCGCCATCATCGGCAGATTGGATTTCTATTTCAGAAAGACTTGACACGGGACGAGAATTGCGAAGATATGCCGACAGAGCATTTTTCGCCGTCCAGCGCCCGAGCAGCCAGTTTGCTCTTCTTTGAATGAATCGCATTTTTTCCAGTTTGGAAATTTCACCCGGGGTGAGCCAGTCGCTGTTCTTTGCCACGTCCTCCATCCTTTGGATGGACCAGAATAATTCCAATCGAGATTCCATATTTGTTTCAACGCGCTGCCAAAGAATCCCGCATCTTCATCTCATTCGAGTGCGGTTTTAAGAGGTCTTAATTGTTCGGAGTCGATTGCATCCGGCAATTCCGAAGTCTGATAGGTCCTCATGGTTAAACAAATGTTGCCCTTCGAATCAACCACCTCGGCGTCAAAACCACCCTTCGGTCCCGGTCTTACCCTGGCATGCAGTCTGCCCTGGTTACCGTCCGGCGTGCCCAAGATGTCAACTCTGTCAATGTGGTAGGGCAGCGCCATGCGACCTTTAATCCCCATTTCCAATATGCCGGCGGTTTGAAAGCACAGTTCTATGATGCGAGGTTCCGCCAACGTAGACAGCTCAGCCGGCTCGTGATTGGGAGGTAAATCCTGAGCCATTCGTCCAATAACATCTTTCCCGGCCCGCCAGGATTTCTCGACAACTTGATAGGCCGGGCCGTGGAAATATAATTGATAGATCTCACCGGACTCGACTTTTTTCCCGTCTCTCGGGACATTAACCCTCTTGCCCTTTGTGACGGGACGCGGTTCCGCCACCAGCCGCACCCGCGCGGTAAAATGGGTGGTCACCTCAAGATCTTCCTTGGCATGCAGCTTTCGCGAACCAATCAGTTGGCAATCCGCAACAATATCCTCGTTTTCCTGTTGGTACTGAACCTGAACCGTTACAGTGCGAGGCTCGCCCCGGTAGAATTTGAATGGCAGCAGAAAATTCACATCCTCAACGCCGCCAACATACCTATCCGGGAAAAGCACCATTGCCGCTTCTACCATCGCCTCGATACCCATCACGCCGGGAAGGACTGGCGTGTCGTTAATCTTGTGATCGTATAAGAATGGCTGCTTGGCCGGATCTAAAGCCGTCTCAACTGTTAGACCACTATAAAGGCCCATTCCCGCGATCTTCTCGGACATAACGCCCCTGTGCTGGAGCAATTTCGATAAGGCCCCATCCTTGCCCGTATCCAGCCCACCGGACTCGTCAAAGTCATTGAGCATGATGCCCAGGTTTCCGGCTACGACAATCTCGCCATTCGTTCCGGCGATCACTTCACGCCGAACGATCGGAATACCAGCTTCCGGCTGCAGCATGTCGATGCCTGCCTGCTTCATTACGGCTGGAATTGAGCCGCGTGCAGCCATACCGATGCCTCCCCATGCCGTCCAGTCAATGGCGATGCCTCGGGTCTCAGGTCTCGTTTTTCGCATGTTTGAGATGGACTTGCACAGCAGATCGTTGGCGGCGGCATAATCGGTTTGGCCTGCGTTGCCAAAACGACCTGCAATTGAGCTAAATACCACAGCGGCGCCAAGCGGCATATCACCAAGGTTGGAAACCAGGTTGAACCAGCCATCACACTTGACATCGAAGACCAGGTCAAATTCGTTTGGCTCTTTGTCGGGAAGCAGATGGCTGATTTCCAGGCCCGCGGCATGGACGAGCACGTCAATTCGGCCACATTCGTCTGCGATATCTTTCATTATATTGGCAACAGCCTCAGCATCGAGAAGATTGACGCTGTGATAATGGGCTTTACCTCCGGCATTCTCAATAGCCTGGATCGCCATTGAAGCAGCATGGGCGCGCTCAAGGTTGCCAAGCTCCTTTTCAACCATGACGGGAGTTGCCTTTTTGCCCTGTGATTTGATTCTCTCGAAAATGTCGCGCTTTAGGCCCTCTTTGTCGGTGGCAAATCTTCGGAGATCGGGGTCGTTTGGGTCCGGCTCCGGTGCAAGATCGAGCAAGTGGAAAGTCCCGCCAGCGGCTGAGGCCAGATCGGTCGTAATTGCAGAGACGATACTTCCAGCGGCTCCCGTAATGAGGAATACCGAATCCTTGTTAAGTTCAATACCGCCTTCGCCGTCAGGCGTGGGCTTTTCTTCAAGCCCGATGGCCCAGCGCTGTCCATTCTTGTAGCCAACTTCCACAAGACCCGGATCGCGCAGGGTCTCATGGACCAGCAGATCCGCGAAAGCGGTTGTTTTCCGGCCGGGCTCAAAATCAACCACCTTAACCAGAGCTTCCGGGGCTTCCCGCTTATAAGCTTTCGTAAAACCGGCTACGGCACCCCCAAGAGGAGCTATTGCCCCGGCATCATCATAGCCATGTTGTCCGCCAAGCCGGGTGGCAGAAACCAGGAATGTGCCGGGTTTATCGAGCTGGTCGCATAGCGCGCGCATCGTGGCGTAAAGCAGCTTTACGCGAACCCGTGTTGCCTCGCGCCAATCGTCAAGGCTCATCCCGGCAATGTCGCCTTCATGATCAAGCGCGGGCAGCCAGAAAACACCCTGGATTGGACCTTCAGACTTCCATTCTTCAATACGCTTGGTAAATGTTTCCGCAACGGGACAATCATCAATCATCAAAACACTCATGCCAAGCTTCTTCAGTCGTCCGGCCAAAGCTTTGCCAACGCCGCCACGATCTGTCATGACGATCACGCGGCTGTCCGCATTCAACGTAACTCCCGTGGGCTTGCAAAGATCAAGTGATGGCCGAAGATGCGCAATCGGCACACGTCTTGGTATTTGGTTGGCAGCATCCATGCTCGCCACAATTCCGCCGACTTCCGGAATTGAAGCGGGAGCAGCGGAAGTCTCTGCGGAAGGAGCAGTTGCGGACGCTATCTCAGTCGCCGGCATTTGCTCCTTGAGATCTGGCCTGCGGTCATAAACAAACTGAATCGTATGAGCCAGAGTTGGGAAATCACGTAGTTGCAGATTATCGTCGCGCGGGATGTCATAGGCTTCGCGAATGGATGCAAACATTTCAGCTTGCTTGACTGTATCGATACCGAGATCGGCCTCCAGATCCAGATCGAGGTCCAGCATGTCAGGTGGATAACCTGTCTTCTCTGCAATAATCTTCAAGACCTGATCCTGTACCGGATCCGTACCGACCGCGGTTGAAGTTGAAATAGAAGACTCAGTAATGGGACCTGATTCAATTGTCTCGACGGGCCCATTGGCCACGCCAATCTCTACCGGGATCGCCGCAGCTTGTTCCTTAAGATCCGGTCTGCGGTCGTAAACGAATTGAATCGTGTGGGCGAGGGTCGGGAAATCCCGCAGCTGCAGGGTATCATCGCGGGGGATATCGTACGCTTCGCGAATGGCGGCGAACATTTCGGCCTGCTTTACCGTGTCGATGCCAAGATCCGCCTCGAGATCAAGATCGAGATCAAGCATGTCGGGAGGATAGCCGGTTTTCTCGGAAATGATTTCCATGACCTTCGTTCTTACCGGATCTTCTCCGGAGGCAAAAACGGCCGCCGGTTTGGCGGGCAAAGCTTCCTCAGTCGGAGCGGTGGTCATAGCCGGTATTTCTTCGGGTGTGGTGATTGTCAATTTCTCTTTGAGATCCGGCCTGCGGTCGTAGACGAACTGGATCGAGTGAGCAAGCGTGGGGAAATCCCGCAGCTTGAGAGAGTCGTCCCGAGGGATATCATAGGCCTCGCGAATGGCTGCAAACATCTCTGCCTGCTTCACCGTATCAATGCCGAGATCGGCCTCCAGATCCAGGTCGAGGTCAAGCATGTCGGGCGGATAGCCGGTCTTTTCAGCAATGATTTGCATGACTTTTCCCTTAACCGGATCGGCTGCAATTGTAGTCGATGCAAGGACCGCTTCAAGTGGCACTACAATGCCTTCTGTTTTTGGTTCGTCAGATGAGGCCTGCTCAAATTGCTGCTTCAGGTCAGGTCTTCGGTCATAGACGAACCGGACAGCGTGCGTCAGGGTTGGAAAATCACGCAGCTTGAGGTTATCGTCCCTGGGAATATTATATGCTTCGCGAATGGCGGCGAACATCTCGGCTTGTTTGACGGTATCGATGCCGAGATCGGCTTCAAGATCCAGGTCGAGTTCGAGCATGTCGGGTGGATAGCCCGATTTTTCCGAAATAATCTGCAAAACCTTTTCTTGAACCGGATCTGTCGCCGGACTTGGGGCAGGCTCAGCCACAGGGGTCGTTGGGATTTGAGATTTGGCATCGGAAGTGATGGCCTCGGCCGCCTGTGCCGGCCCGGCAGCTTCTACCGGTTGTGCTATTTTCGAGTCTATTTCGGTTCGCAAAGAGTTCGCCTGAGCCTGCTTTTGCGCGACCTGTGTTGTCGGGGCGGTTTGCGAAAAGTTGACGGCAGGCCCCTTATCCTTAACCCTGAGCGTGCGATGGGCAACTTCAATTTCCGGTTCTTCATAACCCGTTGTCTTGGATAACCAGCTCTTCCAGGCAGCTTGATCCACAATTCGATAAGCGTAGCCAAGTTCGGAAGGTCGTCGACGCTTTCCGTCAACAGTTGGCACCCAGCGCGTGAGTGTCATACTGATTTGTGAGCCAAAACCCGCACCAAGTCTCAATGCGTATCGAACCGGATGGGAACCACCGCGCGAAAGGTTCAGCGGGCCCAACTCAGGATCCACCTCCTTGAAGTTTGGCACTGGAGGCACAACACCTGTTTCAAGGATTTTTACGGCTACGACATCCTCGATTCCGACTCCCATTGCGTGGCCGGTACTGCCCTTCGTGTTTGCCACAACGATCTGGTCGGCGGTAGAACCAAAAACGTGGCGCAAGGCAAAAACTTCCGCCGATGCACTGCCACCTCTGGCTGGCGTATAAGTCTCATGCGATACGAAGACGGTCTCCGGCGCAATTTCATAACGATTAATGCCCCAGTCTGCTTCAGCTTGCGAGATCAAGGTTTCCATCACCTCACAGATATGATTAACGTCGAGGCGACTGCCGTGAAAAGCACTATTGGCTGAGATCGAGCTAAGTACTTCACAAATGGGTTGAATGCCACGTTCACGAACGGATTCCTGGCTTTCTACTACCAGGCCTGCCCCACCCATACCAATGATCATACCGTGGCGGCGACGATCGAAGGGCATGGCAGCGTCCTCTACCTTTCCATCTGTTGCGGCAGCCCCTGATGCAAGGAAACCGGAGCCAAACCATTCCACCAAATTGTCTGTCGTGATGTCATCCGCCGAGATGATGATCACCCGCTTGCAGCGGCCCATCCGGATCCAATCTTGCGCAACGGCAACGGCTTGCGTGGTACTGGCACAGGCGCCATTTATCTGTGTATTCGGCCCGCGCGCACCAATGTATTCAGCGAACTGAGAATGCCCCATCGAGAGGACCCGGAACAGGAAACGCCTGTCGAAATGATAGGGCTGCTTTTCGATCTCAGACCGCAATTGCTCAATCCGGCTGTCAATTTCCTGAACGGTGCCCTGGTTTGAACCGTCTGACTGAACAATTCTCTCCCGCAAACTCTCCAGATCCTGCAGACGTTCCCGGCGGGTGCGATCCTCGTGATATCCCGTTATGATTTCTGCGAACGAATCCAGTCCCGGGAAGGCAGATGAAAAAATCATGCCGGTATCGTCACGCATGTTATCGGGAAGACCCCATCTATCCGGGAGATTAGTTCCCGTTGTGGTAGTTTTGTAGCGCGAAACCAGCGGGATGCCGGCATCCCGCAATGCGTCAATTCCTGCTCCGATGGCAATTCTGGTTACGTCGTCCAGGGCGGGTAACCTGTCTTCCGGAAAGCCGAAATCCCGAGCCAGATCGAGATTTATCCCACGCCCGGCGAGCTTGATGACATCTTCTACCTTGTCAATGGTCTCAAACTTTGCGTCCCCATCTTCGCTTTTCACCAGGCGAACAATGCCCTTATTCGCCATCCCCTCCCTGAGTGGCATTGGAATTTCCTCGATGAATTGGTCCCCGCGTAATATGCGCTCGACGTTTGAGTCATCAAAGATGCGGTCAACCCCGGGCAATCCCAGCGAAGCCCCGGTAATACAGACCCGATCTGATCCCTGCACGGGCCTTTTGGCACCCCCGGAATAGATTTGAAATCCGCGATCGAGAAATTCGGTGAAAAGATGGCCGAGCCGGACATAGCGGTCATCATGAGCCTGCGGGAGAGGTGGTGTGGATTCCGTTTGTTCCGGATATGACGGATCAGGCTGTCTGACGTCCTCACGAGGCTCGGGCCGGCCGATTTCTTTGTCTTCGGTTACTACCTGCCTGGCTGTTTCTACCGCTACTTTTCCTACACCCAGCCCGGCGGCAAACAAGCCGCAAAGAGCCTGATTTATCGAAACAATGTCGCCGATTCTAGGATGATTCGTAAACAGGGTGACCACATCCTCCCGCTTTCCCACAACATCGTCAACGAAGCCGTACAACACCCTCTTGGGGCCGATTTCAACAAATACCCTGGCGCCTGCATCATATAAAGTATTGAGACCCTTGACGAATTGAACGGGTGAAGAAACCTGCTTTGCTAAGATGTCAATCATCTCGGTTACCGCATTAGGTCTCGCCGCATTGGGATAGAACTCCCCGGAAATATTGGCAACAATAGGAATTTCCGGCGGCTGCAGGCTCATCTTTGCCAGGGTCCTGCTCAGGCCTTCGCTTGCCCTGGCTACGATATTGGTATGAAAAGCATGGCTGACCTGGAGTTGACGAGCCACATAGCCGGCATCCCGCACGGCGGTCATGGCCTTCTGCACAGCCTCAGTACTTCCCCCGATTACGGCCTCCTTGGTGCTATTGATGTTGGCAATCACAACGTAGCCTGCAACCCCACTGATGATCTTCTCTATTTCCTCGATCGGGCCAAAGACTGCAGCCATCAGACCGTTGTCCTTTAGAGATGTCTTGGTCATTTCATCACCGCGAGCGCTAACTGCCCTCAAGGCCTCCTCAAAAGATAACGCGCCCGATGCTACTAAGGCACCGTATTCACCCAGGCTGTGCCCCATTACCATGTCAGGCGAAATCCCATAGGCAACCAATAGGCGCGCTATCGCGGTTTCGGTCGCCAATACCGCCGGTTGCGTGATGGCGGTCTGTTTAAGGTCTTCTTCGGCTTGAGCCATGGCCTTTTTGTCCGATTCGTCCAGGAAGACATAATCCGAAAGGGATTTGCCCAGCAGAGGTTGCATTACGCGATCGGCCTCGGCAAATGTCATAGCGACGACGGGTTCAGTCTCTTTTAGATTCCTGAGCATATTGACATACTGCGCTCCTTGTCCAGTAAAGAGGAAGGCGATCTTGGCTGCACGCCCTCGCCCAAGAAAAATGCCTTTCGCGCGCAGCGCTTTCCATCTGCCGGGCTGATTTTCCTCCAGCGCAGTGAGTGCCCTGCCGGCCTTGTCAGCCAACTCGGCGGCGTCGCCATAGTCAATGGCTAACCGCACCTTGGCACGCAGATCCGCCTCGCCAGGCGGCGCAGGCTCGGGAGCTGTGCCTGCCTTGGCTTCTTTCTGAATCTGAGAAAGGCGATTGGCTATGTCAGGCTCAGTTTCGGCGCCAATTACAAGCGCGCCACGAAGCGGAGACTTGACCGAGACAGCAGCCCGCGGTACTTGTGCCTCACTGAACGATACCATCGTTTTGGTTTCTTCCTTAATTCGGCCCGGAATGTACTCCTCCATCACTGCATGAAAATTGGTTCCGCCAAAACCGAAAGCGCTGATACCCGCTCGCCGGACACCGCCTTTGTTTACTTCCCACGGCTTCAGTTCGGTATTAACGGCAAAAGGTGATTTCGCGAAGTCAATGCCTGGATTTGGCTCATGAAAGTTGATACTCGGCGGCAGTATCTTCTCGTGCAGGGCGAATGTTGTTTTCAATATGCCTGCTGCACCGGCGGCACCCTTGAGATGGCCAATGTTTGATTTCACAGAGCCAAGAGCAACGGAGCCCACCGGCAAGTTGAATTCCTTGAATGCCCCAGTCAGGCTTTCCACTTCCGCCACATCGCCCACCCGGGTGGAAGTGCCGTGGCCTTCTATCATGTCGCCCGCCACGGGCGTAAGCCCGGCGTTGTGCCAGGCACGCTGGATCGCCAGCTTTTGCCCCGCCGGATTGGGTGCGGTGATCCCCTTGCCCCTGCCATCACTGGAACCGCCCAGAGCCCGAATCACCGCATAAATCTTGTCACCGTCGCGCTCGGCATCAATCAAACGCTTAATTAGGAAAATCACCGAACCTTCGCCCATGACGAAGCCGTCTGCGCCTTCGTCGTAGGGACGAGTGCCTGTGCCAGAGAGCGCACCAATCTTACAGAATTTCACAAATGTCTGGGCGCTCATATTGGCGTCGATACCCCCGGTAATCACGGCATCATAAACGTTTTCCTCCAACCCTTCTATGGCTGCAGAAATCGCCGCCATTGCAGAAGCACAGGCAGCATCGGCAACATAATTGGGCCCCTGGAAATTGTAGAGAGCGGCAACGCGGCCGGCAATAATATTCGACAACTCGCCGGGCATTGTGTCTTCGGTGATTTCAGCAAAGCGCTTGCCCACGCCTTCCCGCATTTCCTTAATGATCGCTTCCCTTACCCCATTAGGCAAATCGGAGAAGCTTGGCGCCTTGGCGAGCTCGGAAGCATATTCGGGAAACATAATTCGCGCTGCCGAATAGATGTGGGAATCGCCGCCCATGGCATTGCCGAAAATCACAGCAGTTCTCTCGGGATCAAGAGATCGTTTGGGGAAGCCATAGTCTTCCAGTGCCTGCCGAGCCGCGATAATGGCCCATTTCTGTGTTAGGTCCATGGCGTCACCGACACGAGGCGGAATAGGTAATTTCCATTTCAGCGGATCCCAGTTCCAATCCATCACCCAGCCGCCGATCTTGGAATAGGTCTTATCCGGGGCTTTTGGATCGGGATCATAGTAGAGGTCGGCATCCCAACGGTCAGGTTGCACTTCCGAAATACTGTTGCGCCCATCCTTTATGTTTTGCCAAAATGCCGGAGCGTTGGATGCATCAGGCATCAGCGCTCCCACGCCAACGATTGCAACAGCCTTATGGGCAGATCGGTTCATTCCTTCCTCTCTCAATACGTGTCATACAATTATGCAACACTGAACAACACCGAAAACACCGAATAATTAAAGCAACGGTCATGTAGATATTCTAACATGTTATGTTCGGTTTCCTTCTTGCCTGCCCGACGCAGGCCTGTCTGCGCAGGCAGGCTGTTGCAGGACGTTCATGAAATCTCCTATGCCTGTCATTCCCGCACGTATTAGGCGGGAATCTATTGTCCTTATGTCCTGGATTCCCGACAAAGGCATTCGGGAATGACATTCTGCAACAGCCTCGCAGGAGGGAGGTGTTTTTCGGTGTTTATGAGTGGGCTTGATCATATGGCCAATAATCTTCTCGTTTATTTAGCTCTTTCCATCGATTCTGTCATAGAGGACATCGGCCACATAGTTCATGTCGGCGATAAGTCCGGCCTGGGCAGCGTGGATGGCAGAAAGTCCCATTTTTGTTTCGAAATCGCCAATTTCAGCGGTAGTGATACCATCGGTCCCGCAAATCCAGCGAATGCCATCCTCTCCGACCTTGACAGCCGCTTCCCGTGCAAAAATACGGCTAAGCGCCGCCAAGGCGTCCGGATCGAAGCGGGTGTCGGATTTTTCGTTGAGCCGGCCTTCGGCCGCATTCGCGGCGCGTTTGGCCAGGCTCGCCGCGACCTCTGCATAGGCGATCAATTCACCAAGGCGAAACAGGATGTGTTGGTTGCGGGTAAGCCGGTGGACACGGGCTCTTTCCAGAAGCTCGGCCAGCGCATGAAGGCAAATTGCTGAGATATTCGCGCCGACCAGAGGATGACTGCCATGCAAAGCTTCCATCTGACGGGCCTGTTCATGGTAATGTTGGCCGTGAGTTTTTAGGTGCATTTGCCAACGGTCGCGGCAGATGGTCATCTCCATGATCTCGGAAGTGCCTTCGTAAATCGTCGTGATGCGCACGTCGCGTTTGATCTTTTCAACCATGTACTCTCGCGTGTAGCCATAACCGCCAAGGGCTTGAATGCTGGCATCGGCGGCCATATTACCGGCCTCCGTAGCGAGATATTTAGCAATGGCGCCTTCTGTGTTGAGATTGCCTTCCCCATTGTCGATGCGTTCACCGCTCTCTTCAATAAATGCACGGCTGGCTTCGAGGCGGACGACGTGAGGCACGATTAGCTTATGGGTATAGCCTTGCTTTTCAGAAAGCGGGGCGCCCGCTTGAATACGCTCGGTGGAATATGGAATGGCGCGATCCAGCGCTGCCCAGCCGGCGCCAAGGCCAAAGGCCGCCACCATCAAGCGTGTGTAGCCGAAAACATCCTGGGCTTGAATGAGCCCCAATCCTTCCTTGCCGCCAATCAACCGTTCGGCGTCAACGTAGACGTCTTCGAAGGAAACAGCAGCTGTATTGCTTGCGCGGATGCCATGCTTGTCCTCGGGTTTGCCGTGGCTGAAGCCGGGAGCATCTTTCTCTACAAGAAACCAGCTCGGCCCTCCGGGAGCCAAAGCAAGGACGCTGCTGACGTCCGCAAAGCCGCCGTTACTTATCCACTGTTTATTGCCGTTGATTTTATAGCCAACGACCTGACCATCCTTCTCCACCGGTGTTGCCGTGGTCTGCAGGGCTGCCAGGTCGCTGCCCGCCTGCGGCTCCGTGGCGCAATAAGACATGAGCAGGCCTTCCTGGGCAATCCTGGTCAACCACTTCTTTTTCTGATCATCGGTACCGCCAAAAATGATAGGATCGCTGCCGAGAAAGGTGGCAAGCACGCCGGTGGCCACGCCCAGGTCAATTCGTGCCATCTCTTCACAGATCCGGTAAACGTCAAAGGCTCCGCCCCCCATGCCGTCAAATTCTTCGGGGATAAAGAGAAGTTGAATTCCCAGGCTGCCGCCGCACATATCGCGAACGATCTCAAGCGGGAACTCCTCCTTGGCATCCAGCTCGAGGAGCTTCTCCTCAGGAAGTTCTCTTTGGGTGAATTCCCGAAGCGCCTCCAAAGTCATATCCAGTGTCTCTTTGTCAAGCCCTGCACTCATTTTCATCTCCGCAGGTTTTGTTCAGAATCTTAAAACAGGAATGACAAATGTATGACAATTTTTGAAAATTTGCTATAAAACGTGTTGTATCTGCCTCAAATGTAGTTACCTCTCCCCTATTCAATGATCTACCAAGATCATTTCGTGGTCCAGAACAGTCTAATATTTCCATCTCGCCGTGTCCTCCTCCTCAGGCGCGCTCATGGTGATGTGCTCTTCAAATAATTTGAACAATTCCGCGCCCCTCGGCCCCCAACAGTGAGGCTTCCTGTCTCCGTATTCCACCACTCCTCCGTACGGCGGATTATCCGTGCTTTCGAGAAATTTCTCTAGTAAGACTACGGCATTATTCAGATAGTAGGTGTCCATATCCCCGGTATAGATGTGAAGCTTGCCGGCGAGTTTGGCGCCCAGCCAGGACCAGTTCTCCTCGAGATAATGCCGCAAATCATACTTCTTCCACTCCTCTGCAACTTCATGATCGATCTCTCCGGTTAACCAGTTCCAGAGCGGCTTCGGATACCCATCCTCGCCGATCGGGCTGTAAACGGCTTCCCACATGGCCCATTGGCGCCCGGACCGGTGCTTGTCTCCCAGGGTCCACTCGTAATAATAAGTATCCCTGACCGTAGACCTGACCTGGCCATCCGTATCGCGCGCCTCGGGGCGTTCCGCCTTTATCTTATTGTATTCCCTGTAGTAGGCATTCTCGTTATCATAAATATTGATAAGCTCATAGTATCTAAAATCTACAGGATCCGGACACAAAGACCAGGTCCCGCCGAAGAAATCCGGTTGGAATATCTGCAGTGCCAAGGCCTCCCATCCTCCTGTTGAGCCCCCTGAGAGAACGCGGGCAAACGGTTTTCGAATGATGCGGAAGTGCTCTTCCACATAAGGAATCAACTCCTGCATAATGGCGTCGCCATATGGACCAACATTGGGAGAATTCACCGCGTAGGAATCATCATAATACGGACACGGGTGTTGAAACGTCACGGCAATCATGCGGGGACAGCTATCCGATGCCCAATACTGGTAGAACTCATAACCTCTTCTGCCACGGCTGTCATCTTCACCGGGCTCGTTGGTCCGAAATCCATGCGGAGCCCTCAGCGAAAAATGGCCTTGAACGTAATTTACCGGGTAATGAACATCCGGGCGGGCATCGTAGTCCTTGGGCAATAAGACCGTGGCACCCAGGTAGATCGGCTGACCCCAAAACTCCGTCAGGATCTTGCTCTGAAACTTCACACGTTTAACCCATTCATTATCCGGCGGCACCTCGATGGGTGGAATGATGTTTTTGCAGCTGAGTCTTATTATCTCGTCTTTAGATGGATCAATATGCACCTGCCTCACATCGCTGTAGATATTGCCGGGAGAGACGTTCCATCTCTGCCCTTCCCACTGGTCATTGTGCAGCCACAGGGTGTGCCCGTCAGATCGTTCGAACCTGGTGTAAATATTGATGAATGCTTGAACATGATATTCTCCCGCAGGGATGTCTCTTATGCTTCTCAGTGGAAAGCCAAATATCTCCTCATCAATAATTGCCGGCTGCCCCGGCTTCAGAGCTTGGACGTTTTTGCCCCAAATCGGTACGCCTCTTGCCAGATCGAAACCTGTTTGCAGCCGCGGTTCCCTCGTATCGTTATCCGATATGATTACATAGACACGGCCCGTAATCTCTTCCTCGTGGACCCCAGAAGGAAATGAAATCTCAAATTGAAGTCCGGATCTTTCCTGAGAAATCGCCAGATCCACAATCAGCCCGATTGGCAACACAATTAAGATAACGGAAATGAACTTTACCAAGGAGGCGGCTTTTTGAATGATTGTCATTTTTCTTCCTTCCACTTTAGGAGGTATTGTCGAAAAATTAACCACAGTGTTCACAGAGATATTTTTTAGAATCAATCTTTTAAAGGAAATTCTTTTTAAGTGCCCAGAGAATTGCTCCGTGTTCCCTGTGGTTTCATTCCTATCCTATTCTTTCATGAAACTTTTGACACTACCCTTCAGGAGCAATGATCTGCTTCGATTTTTTATGAACCGTTAGGAAATTTTGTTTTGCCGGCCCGGTTTAGATTGTTTCGCTTGTAAGTCTGGGCTAATATTTCTAATTTTAAGAGTTTTCATGAATTGATCAAGGTATTTTTTCTAGCTTTGAAGGCTTCGGCAAAACAAACATCGAGTCCATATTTGACTGACAGATCCAGTCAGGAGGTTTCAATGCAGGCATTTCAGACGCGAAAACTTGACTTTGAGCCACGCAGGGGAGTGTATGTCAAGATCACCGACTTGCTGGATGACAAGGAATTTGCGGTCGAACCTGAGCTTATCGACTATATGGAAGATCTGGATCTCATCTATAGGACATTGTGTGGGATTCTCTTTAATTTTGTGCCGCAGTCCGGGCATCCCGGCGGCAGTATTTCTTCGGGCCGCATAGTAGAGTGCCTGCTCTATCACACAATGAATTATAACATGGGCGATCCGGACGATCGTGCTGCAGACATCATCTCTTATGCTGCGGGGCATAAGGCCATGGGTTTGTACTCCATGTGGGCGCTACGCAACGAGCTAATTCGCCAATACGACGAAAGTCTGCTGCCAAGCGACATACGCAAACAGATGCGGCTGGAGGATTTGTTGGGCTTTCGGCGCAATCCTACGCAGCGCACTCCCCTGTTCAAGCAATTCCAGGCCAAGCCTCTGGACGGGCATCCGTCGCCCCTGGTGCCATTCGTAAAATTGTCTACCGGAGCTTCCGGCGTTGGCGTGGCCTCTTCATTCGGACTGGGTTTTGCCGCGCGCGACTACTTCGGCAAGGACGCCCCGTTTGTGCATTTAATCGAGGGCGAAGGCGGCTTGACCCCCGGACGTACTCATGAAGCCATGTCCGCCGCCTCAACCGCCCAGGTAAACAATATTGTCCTTCATCTGGATTGGAATCAGGCATCAATCGACTCCGATCATGTCTGTCGCGAAGATGGAAAGCCGGGAGAATATGTGCAATGGGCTCCCATGGAATATGCCTATCTGCATGACTGGAACGTAATCCAGGTTCCGGACGGCTTCGATTTTCGCCAGATTCTCGCCGCACAAAGACTGGCAACGCGCACGCTTAACGATCAGCCCACTTTCATTGTGTATCGCACCATTAAGGGCTGGCAGTATGGTATCGAAGGAAAGGGCTCCCACGGTGCGGGTCACAAGTTCTGCTCGGATGAATTCTATGCCTTCATGAAACCGTTTGAAGATCGCTATCAGATCCAATTTCCACGATTCAGCGGAGAAAAGACGGACGACAACATTGAGAAGGTTTACTATGAATATCTAATGGTCATTCGGGACACTCTGACCAAAGTCCCGGAACTGGTGCAGGCGCTGGGCAAGAATCTGCAAAATTCCGCCGCAAGGCTGTCGGGATTGAGCCGAAAGCCGAGGCCCAACGTTCCGGAAGTTTCCAGACTATATGGCTTCAAACCGGATGAAATTCCAACTGAAATGATCACTCCTCCTGGTGAAGCAACCACACTGCGCGCTTCCCTGGGAAGCGTTCTCAATTATCTGAATAAAGCTTCCGGCGGCGCGGTGTTTGCCTGTGCTGCCGACCTGCTGGGTTCCACCAGCATTAAAGACACGAATATAGGCTTTTCGGATGGCTTTTGGAATGCGGTCTCCAATTCCGAGTCGCGGTTGCTGGCCATTGGCGGAATCTGTGAGGACTCTATGGGGGCGCTGGTGTCGGGAATTTCTGCCTTTGGGAAGGCCATAGGCGCCGCTTCTTCTTACGGAGCCTTTATCGCTGCCCTGGAGCACATCCCGGCAAGGCTGCATGGCATCGGGCAGCAGGCCGCACGGGACTACAACGATGCTCCCTTCAATCCCTTTCTCCTGGTTTGTGCCCACGTGGGATTGAAAACCGGCGAAGACGGGCCGACCCATGCCGATCCGCAGCCGCTGCAGCTGCTTCAGGAGAACTTTCCGCCAGGTGTGATGATCACATTGACGCCCTGGGATCCCAATGAGCTTTGGCCGGTGGTCATGGCAGCATTGAATCGACGTCCGGCAGTTATCGCCCCATTTGTCACCCGTCCTGTCGAAAAGATCTTCGATAGAAAGCAACTCAATTTGCCGCCTTTGGAGGCGGCCGCAAAAGGCGTATACGCAGTTCGCAAAGCCGATACCAGCCAATCGAAATATCACGGAACGATCGTTATCCAGGGTAGCGGGGTGATGAATGCATTCGTCGAGGATGTCCTGCCCAGGCTGAATGAGAGTGGTCTCAATATGAATGTCTTCTATGTCACCAGCGCTGAGCTTTTTGAAGCACTTCCCACCGATGAACAGGAAGCTATATTCCCGCAGCGCCTCAAACAGGAAGCCATGGGAATTACCGGTTTTACCTTGCCAACGCTGCACCGCTGGATTCGTTCGGAAGAAGGTACCCGCCGCACATTGCACGCCTTTCGCCATGGCAGATTTCCGGGCAGCGGCCAGGCACACAAGGTTTTGGAAGAGGCGAATTTGCATGGAGAGGGCCAATGGCAGGCAGTTCGGGAATACGCACGCTGGATGGAGGAGCAGGGGCGTTAGGCAGTAGTTGTTTAAAATTGCGTAATCATCGCGCGGAGGAGCCAGTTGCTGCGTGACTCGATCCATGACGTGCTATGCATCTCCCACCCGAAGCCGTCTGAATGGTAGTGAGCGGCCCTTACCGTCTCAGCGTACGGAGTAATCCCTGCGACTTCGTATTGCTGTCACTCACCTTGCAGTTCTATGCCCATTTCTTCGAGACAATGATAAAGATTGGCTGGAGACTCTCCCTTGACATATCCCTCCGGACTTGGCTTCTGGCCTTCAAACATGATTCCCCACATGCCAACTCCGGTCGCTCCGGATCAAGCTGACGGCTGATTTGGGTAACCATGGATATTGTAGTGTTTGTTATCAATGAAGACAGCTCTTTCGGGAGAATCAGTTAGGCCCAGCTTCTCCAAGACTATCCTGTAGATCTCGGCGCCAGGTTTCTTTGTATTGAAGGTTGACGAGATGAAGATGTTTTCCCTGCCCAGGATATCCAGGTATCCACACACATCCATTCGCGCACTGCCCATCTCTATTGAGTCATCGGAAAGAACAGCCACCGTATATCCAGACTCATTGAGTTTTTGGGCGAGTCGAACTACTGCCTCATTGCACAGCGACTGCTCCCTGATTACAGCTTTCAGGGTGTTTTCCCAGGAAGCCCATTCTATCCGTGTATCAATGAGTCTGTCGATTTCCGCGTCTCCCAGTTGCGCACCCAGATCAGTAGTCCTGAGTCCCTCCTTCAGAAGTCTCCGATGATAGCCAGCATCGAATTCGTAACCGAGATCAGCATGTAGCCGAGTGACCCGTTCGCTAGCGGTTCTCAAATTGTTCTCTGTCAAGCCGAAGTCCTCACTGAATCTGTCTGCAAGGAGGATGCGAAGTGGCTTCAAGAGATCGTGACCGAGAACACCACCAACATCGAAGATCACGGTAGTGATCTCCCCTTTCTTGGGAAACACTGCTTCAGATGCTTTGAAATGCCCATCCGGATCGTCTCGGTCAAAGCTGCAGATAGGCTTATGTGTCCCAGGTGCATAGATCTCAGAGCTATACGCCGAACTGACGCTTAGGACGACCTGGGACAATAAGACCAGAATCAAGACACTGAAGGTACTTGCCCTCTTCATGGTAACCTCCCAATAATTATGAGAATTGAATCACTTGCAGGGTTTAACTGCCATCCGACTATCTTTCCCACAGCTTTTGCAAGCAGTGGGCAAATTGGCAATAAGCCCAACACCAGAAAACGCCTTTTTTAAACACGGCTGAATCCCTAAAGAATGCTCTCTAAATCTTGGGGTTCGCCCGCCGTTATTGACTGAATGTTGTAAAGCCGGACAAGTCATAAAAGCCCGTGCCACGCACCAGGGCCTATCAACAGTCTTAGCAGTCCGTAAGAGGTTACCGTAAAGTATCGCTTAGAAACGTAGGGAGGTCTTCGTTGGTCGCTTAGATGCCCGTGTGCACATCTGACTTCTTTGTCCTTAGTGGTGATTAAAGGCAAATAAAATGTTTTCTACGAAAAAGTCAAGAAAAATCTGGAAAAGTTTGGACTCAATAAGATTTTTTTTATGGCCCCATTAAGCATCCTTTGAGTTTCTTTTCGTCACGAACGGGCCGCTTTTGGCTAAACCCGTTGCAGAGGGCAAAAAGTTCACACTTTTGCCAAAGTGTGAACAAAAGGTAAGGGAGGATAGATGTGCTGCGTGGAAATGGATTCAGTAATGGGTAGTGGATGGCCGAGCCAGTACAAAAAACCTTTGAAAAAAG
>JAUXJX010000547.1 GCA_030624545.1 Bacteroidota bacterium
CCTCCCAATTTTAAATTAAGTTGAACACCGAACAACACTAAAAAGCACCGAAGAACATGATCTTCACACAAACTCATTCGGTGATTTTCGGGGTTATTCAGTGTTGAATTCATTATTGCTAAATCTTCCTCGCCGTGTTAATCACATTCACGCCATTAAAGCGCGCCGTGGAGCAGCCATGAGAACGGCGCTTACTTGTCCCGGCTGTCCTTTGCCGTCGAAAAACGTACCGCCCAAACGATAATCTCTCTCATCACAGATCTGCGCGCAGGAGTTCCAGAATTCCTGGGTGTTAGACTGATACGCCACGTCCCGCAGCATACCCACTATTTTCCCATTCTTGATTTCGTAGAAGAGCTGTCCGCCGAACTGAAAATTGTAGCGCTGCTGATCGATTGAATAGGAACCCCTGCCAAATATGTAGATTCCCTTCTCAACATCCTCGATCATCTCATCTACGGAAAGTCTTGCCTTGCCTGGAGCAAGAGAGACGTTGGGCATGCGTTGGAACTGAACCGAGCTCCAACTGTCGGCATAGCAGCAGCCGTGCGATTCCTTTTCGCCCAGGATATGAACTTGATCCCGAATGGCCTGATAATTCACCAGGGTGCCGTCTTTTACCAAATCCCACTTCTTGCACTCAACACCGTCATCGTCATAGCCGACGCAGCCGAGCGAGTCTGGTTGAGTTTTATCCGCGAAGAAATTGACAATTTTGCTGCCATAATTGAATGACTTTGACCGCCATTTGTCCAAAGTGGCAAAGCTGGTTCCGGCGTAATTTGCCTCGTAACCCAGGACGCGATCCAATTCGAGCGGATGTCCTACCGATTCGTGGATGGTCAAGAAAAGGTGCGTGGGATCGAGAACCAAATCGTACTGCCCTGCTTCAACGGACCTGGCTGACATTTTTTCTTGTACCTGTTTAGCCGCAGCCTTGGCATCCTCCAACATATCATAATACCTGCCGTACCGGGTCGTTACGCCCGGAATCTTTCCGGATGGCCGCGGATCCAGGTATTCATAACCCATGCCGATAGGTGAACTCAATGCATTGCGTGTGTCGAACTTTCCCGATGCCTTGTCAACTCCGGTGACCGTAAAGTTCGGCCAGATCCGGTGGACATCCTGATCGATGTACGAGCCATCTGTCGAGGCGAAGTATTTTTGTTCATTCACCTGAAACAGCCGCGAGTTGATAAACTTCGCGCCATTTTCCAGGGCCGCTGCGTTGACCGCCAGCAAGAGATCGACCTTCTCTGAAATGGGAATTTCAAATGCGTTCTTTTCGATCGGAGTTTTCCACGAAACCTCTCCGTGGGCCTTGACCGGAGCCAAGCGAACAGGCTCTTCTTGTATCTTTGAATTAGCCTTGGCGATGGCGACCGCAGCCTCAGCCGCCTTGGCTACCTCGTCTTTTGAAACATTGCTGGTTGCGGCAAAACCCCAGGTGCCGTTGGCAATTACTCGAACACCTACGCCATAGGACTCCGTATTCACGATGTTCTGAACCTTGTCCTCCCGGGTAATAATGAACTGATTCAGATAACGGCCTATGCGGACATCCACATATGACGCACCCTTGCTTGTTCCTGCATTCAGGGCGATATCAGCGAGCAATTTCTTGTCAGAATTTGGAATCGGTGTGATGGCGCCAGAGATCGTACGGCTAAGTGCTGGCAGGGGTATTAGCAGAGCACCAGCGCCTGCGCCGGTGAGGTGGAGAAATTCTCGTCTTTTCAAAATAAGGTTCCCGAGACTGAGTCAGAAAATGAATAGAATGATACAAAAATCAAATTTTGAGAACGGGGATTGATTCATTAACAAACCATTGGTGGCCGGCAGAAATGCTCGAGCGCATATCAACTGATAAAGACGAAGATTCATGCAATTTTGTTGCCATCCTCTATACGAAAAAGCCGTTCCTCATTTCAAGCTAACAACTTCGCCTGCAGAGAAATGCCTCGCTTCTCGCAGTTTCATGGCATTCGCCGTGAACTGCTGAAAGCTCATGCACTTGGACTAGGTTACAAAAAGGGCTTGTTCGATTAAGGACCGAACAAGCCCAGTACACAATTCCTCCTAATCCTGCATTTACATCTGGGCCGTCTGCCGCTGCGCTGGCGGTTTAGGTAATGCCTTGCGCGGGAATTTGGCGTCACGCATGGCGGCGTGGTACACGAAGGCCGCCATCATTACGGCATTATGCATCAGATCGCTGTTGATGGTATAATCATATACATCCATATTGGTGTGATGCGTGCGGGTGCCATATTCGATCTGATCCTGTATGAATTGAAAGCCCGGCAGGCCAACAGCATCGAACGCAAGATGATCCGTGCCACCGGTGTTGCGAATGGCTAGCGTCGAAGCGCCGAGGTCATGAAACGGTCTTAACCATTGCTCAAAAATGGGACGGGCCGCATCATTTTCCTGCATGTAAACCCCGCGAAACTTTCCGGTGCCGTTGTCCATGTTGAAATAGGCCGAGAAGTTGGCGTGATCCGGTTTAAGCTGCATGGTCCTTCTATCGCCAAAGTGTTTTTCGACATACCCCCGGGATCCCAGCAAGCCCTGCTCTTCACCGCTCCACA
>JAUXJX010000034.1 GCA_030624545.1 Bacteroidota bacterium
TCAAATGGAAAGCCCAGATAAACGAGTCTGCCAGGTGTGGTTCCACCGACAAAGGTTCCTTCGTACTGCGCACCGGCTATCTGATTCGGTCCATAGATCAGGTTTGCCATCGCGCCAGCTCCGAAGGGATTCACAAAGTCGGGTGAATCCTCTGGATAAGGATTGTTGCCAAATTCGAGGTTCAAATCCTCGAATATGGTCCCGCCAACTCCCAAGGCCGTGGAAATGCCGGCGTTATTTCCCACATAATCCACTTTTAAGAACTCATGTAGGAATTCTTCATCAGCCTCCGTGGAGCCTGGTGAATCGCTGTCACGATCAAGATCCCAAGCGATCTCGGAACCACTCACGAAGAGCATGCCCCCGTTTCTCAGAAAGTCCGTTACCAACTGCTGCTCTTCAATACTGAATGTCTCGTCATTGGCTGATTCGTCGCCCAGGAACCATATCACGGCATCATAGTCGGACAGTCTAATGCTGCCCTCCAGAAGTGCATCGTTCGAAACTGCGTCGAAACCAAATCCATTCGCAGCAATCGCCTGTCCATAATAGACTGAAAAATCATGCCATTGTCCCTGCCAGCTTCCGCCCGCCTCAGTGCGATCAAAGCCATCCACAACCAGAATTTTGTGATCGGGCTTGACATTGCTCGATCCGTAGACATCAGTCTGAATGCTTTCACTCCCGAATGCGTCGACTCCTGTGAGCCTAAAATAGATGTCCCGTTCAAGCGAAACATCGAAGCTGGTGTTTGTCTGTATGCCGGTCAGGTTGGTCTCGTCCAGCCTCAGAGTCCAATTGACGTTATCGATGCTAAAATAGAGTCTAAAACCGGACAGGGCGTCACCAGGGCCGGGAAGCCAAGCCACTTCGAGTCGAGTCTCATCACTCCTTACGTAACTCAGGACTGGTGGTGCAGGCGGAGCCGAAACTTCCACGGCGGCATAAAGCGTGTCTGAGTTTTGCCTGGTGTCCTCAGCAAATGCCATTACGACATATTTCCCGGGTGCAAGGGAAGCGGTGTCCCAAAATCCATTGCTGCTTATGTTGTTGGTGACAATATAAACATGACTGGTGGTGCTCGATAGTTGGTCAAAGAAAACGTTGTGGACGTGCGAATTGCTCGGCTTGGTGTTAAATTGGAATCGGACCCCGGCGTTGGGCGGCTCAAGCACCACCGATGAAGTGTCGGCGGACAGGATCTTGTAGCCGATCTTGTAGGTACCGTTGTTACGCCTCGAAAGTCTTGAAGAAGGCGGGCCATTCTGTTCATCCACCTTCACAACAATATCAACGCGACCGCCGACCTTGCCACCGGTTAATTGCCGGGTTGAACTGTTCCGGTAAAATCGAATATATCGGATGATCGGAGCCCACTGATCGACGAGAGGTGTGAGGCCCGTGCCCAATAGCATGCTGTTGCGCTCGGATCCGACAAAGCCATTTGTGAAATGAACGTGACCCAAACCCGGTAAAATCGTCCCTAGAACAGTCTGAGACACCCATACAGAGTCCCCTTCTTCCAACGAAGGAGCGGGGCTGATGTGGACATAGGCCTTATCTTGAACCCGCACAAACGCATTCGAGCCGGATCGAGAAAGACTCGTAACGATACCGCTGCGACCCGGATAGACAGGCGATCCATCCTCTTTGGGGATGTCCGTTCCATTATGAAAATGATCGGCGCTCCCCGTATCACGAAACTCGCAGAAGTTGCCCGTTATCTCATGTGTCGAATTGAATGGCGTGACCGGCCAAGGAAATTGGCCTTTGGCACGAGATACAAATATTAGAACGGAATAGAGGACTATGAGCAGAATCAGAAAACGATGCTTGAACATCTCAGTTTATCGGCTCGAAAAACATGAACCTGTCGCGAAACCCGACGCCGAATTTCCTGCCATCGGATTTCAGAAATAGTGCCGGTCTCTTGAACTCTCTACCGGCAAAATCAATTCGTTGGATTTGACTTCCCGCTCGATCAAAGATCAATAATTGGGGATTGGTGAAAATAAAATCACGATCTTTAAATTCATCTTTGGCTACTAGAATAAAGGTCGTCGCCGGATCTTCTCCAATTTTGACGGCCGTAATCATCCCCTGCTTCCTGCTCACTTCCTGATGCCAGAGCTCCTCGCCACCTGGCAATTGGATACAACGTGCAATAGAGCGGTTCGCCATAATCAGAAACCGTGAATCGTGAGAGAATTCAGCCATTCTAAAAAGAAAATCATATTCCTTCAATTCTTGGCCGCGGCGATCGAGAAGAGCCGTATGCTTGTCTATATTTCCCTTGGAATCGGATGCGTAGCTGGAAGCCAGCAAGAATTGACCATCCGGCGAAACTGCAATGTGGCCGGGTGTCGTGCCCGGCAGGTTCTTCCGCCACTCTTCCCGGCCGTCGACAGAGAAGGCGAATACCGTTGGCTCGCCGGAAGGATCTGGGGCGCCGGAATCAAGTGGAGAGGAAGATCGTCTACTGGCCGCTACAGCGACGAGGTCGGTTTCGCCGGAAGCGGCAATTACAAGAATCCGCTCCAGGTCCGGATATGAGCCGGCGAACAGCTCGGCTGCTCGAATGAGCTCGCCGGTACGACCGTAAAAGTTGACGATCCCGGTAAAACTGTTGCCAAGAACAATGCCCCGATCACCATCAAGCACTGACATAACGGGCAGCGGCTCGTCAAAGACATAATTCCGCTGTAATTCGAAACGTAATCGGCCTGACGCCGCATAAACCTGTAATCTCAGAATCTTGTCCCCGACTTTTGATTTATTTGTAGGCAGCACACTTGTAATTACCAAATTTGAACCGTCTCGAGAAAACTCTGTGCTAACATAGCCTTTGGGAACAGCAATTGATTTTCCCGACTCGGCGTGAAACATCAATTCGCGGCCACTGATGGAATTCAACAAATCCATTCCGTCCAACTTCGCGCTCCAGTAATTGACATCAACTCTGGCATCCACAGTGCGTGTGTTTCTGAACGCCGGTTTGTGTGCCGAGGGATCCTGGCAAAACAAATTGATAGGCAGGATAAACACCAGCAGCAAGATAAATGGGCAACTCTTAGCGCGAAACATGAACAACCCATGTCCTTCGTTTGAAATCAGGAAATGCCATATTCAAATGTAAACGAATCAACCAAATAGATCAAATCCAATGTGGGTAAACCCACGCTTCTAGGAATTTAGGCCCAACAAAAGACAAGGGCAAAACGAAAGATCATTTTGCCCTATATATGAGCATCGCCAGAATGATCGATTGCTGCTAGGGAAAGATACCCAACTCCATGTAGGACTGCGCAACCTTGTCTATGGCACTAATGAAAGCGGCGGTTCTCAGATCGATCTCATTATTGTGCTTGTCCTTAATGCCGCGAATTTCCTGAAAGGCATTGATCATGGTCTCTTCCAAACCGGAATTCACCAAATCCTCTTCGCCGGCACCTTGCACGAGAAACTGGATTTCCTCTTCAGAGAAACTTTTGCCGGACATTTTTTCCATTGCACGCAACATACCGAGGTTGGTGCTCTCCTCGAATCGCTTTCCCATTCGGCCAAATCGCACATGCGATAGGTTCTTGAGCCATTCAAAATACGACACGGTAACCCCGCCGGCATTTAGAAAAGTGTCAGGAATGATCATTCTGCCGTGCTCCTTCAGGATTGAGTGCCCCTCACTTGTTATGGGTCCGTTGGCCGCTTCGGCAATTATCTTTGCCTTGATCCTGGGCGCATTTTCCCTGGTGATTTGATTTTCCAGCGCTGCCGGAACGAGAATATCACATTCGTATTCCAACAGGCTGGAAGTATCTTTGATACTCTTGGCGCCCGGGAATTCCATAATCGAACCTGTCTCCTTTTGATGCGACTTTACGGACCCGACATCCAGACCACCCGGATTGTAAATTGCTCCGTCATATTCCGCTATGCCTGTGATTATGGCCCCACCTTTCCGGAGGAATTTTGCAGCATAATATCCGACATTTCCCAGCCCCTGGACAATTACTCTCTTATCATTCAATCCCGAGTTCAACCCGAGTGCTTTCATATCTTCAACATGGCTGCAGGCTTCCCGGATGCCAAAATAAACTCCTCTTCCCGTCGCCTCCATCCGTCCGCGCACACCGCCCTGACTTACCGGCTTTCCTGTCACGCAGGCCAGGGAATCGAGTTCACCCGTTGACAAAGCCGCGAAAGTATCCGCCATCCAGGCCATTTCCTGAGGACCTGTTCCATAGTCCGGTGCTGGTACGTCGATTCCCGCGCCGATGAAGCTCTTCTTGGTCAACTCATAAGTGTAGCGCCTCGTGATCCTTTCGATTTCGTTTTGCGAATAGAATCGCCGGTCAATTTTGACTCCACCTTTTGCACCGCCGAAGGGAACGTCGACTAACGCACATTTATAGGTCATGAGTGCGGCCAATGCTTTGACCTCGTCCTCGTTGACGGCCACGCTATACCGGATCCCACCCTTTACCGGAAGCTTGTGGTGGCTATGCTCCGCTCGCCAGGCATGTATGGTTTCGATCGAGCCATCATCCCGCTTCAACGGAAAGGAGATGTGGTAGACCCCGTTACACATCTTGATCTGTTTCAGCAGTCCGGGAGGGTGCTTGGTAAGCACCGCCGCCTGGTCAAAATTTCGATTCACGTCATCGAAAAAGCTGACTTCATGGGCCATGATGATCCTCGCTCAATGAAAAGAAGAAGGAAATCTCATATATTTTCGCTGACAAGCTTCATTACATTGACTTTTTTGGCGCTGGGGATATCTTGCCCTTCGATGAGGATACCTCGGGATTGAAGCTCTTTGAGGCATTCCACGTCATCGTCATCCAAGAATATGTAGTCCGTTAGCTCTTGTTTTCCATCGCAGAAATGGAGACCTCCGATATTAAGCGTCTTGAAGGGAATGTTGAGATCGAGAAGGTCCAAGGCATCCTGGAGACTTTCCACGAGCAAAATACAGCGTTCTTTGGAATGCTTTTCACTACGAGCGTATTGCTGCAATTCGGCCCTGGTAAATACGTTGATTTCCGTGCCGGAATCAGAGAAAGACGACTCGTAAAGTTCCTTTTCCCAATCGCTTGAGGCAATTTGATCGTTGCAAAGAATGATGCGATCAGGAGCAATGAAACTTGCCCAGCCCAATACAACCTGACCGTGAATTGTCCGGTCGTCCACACGAACCAGAGAGAAGGGCATCCGAATCCTCAGCACATATACTTGTCGATTCCCCTCTTGCCAGCATCAATCAAACTGTCGACAACCTCATTTAGGTTTCCGCTTTCACGCCTGTTAAAGAATGAAAGAAGCATGGGAAGATTTACGCCGGAAATTATCGCAACGTGCTTATTCTCGTGCGCTGATTTGCAGGCAACATTCCAGGTGCTGCCTCCTTTCAAATCAACGGCTATCAAGACACCGTGTTCACGACATTCCGGAAGATCGATTATTTTGCCGATTCTATTTGAGATTTCTTTCGGAGCGAGATTGGCGCTGGAAATCAGGTGGACATTGGGTTGTTCGCCGAATAAAAGCGCCGCGGTACGGTAAATCGAATCACACAATACGCCGTTGGTCAAGATGATAAGGGGTATCATTCAGAAGACCATCAATAGGAATACCCGGTTACTCCGTATCGTGTTCCAGGTACTGTTTCAGTTTGTCATATTCTTTCACTCGCTTCTGCTGTCCCATTCTCTTAAGCAGTTTTTTGTTGAACTCTTTGGCCGGATGAACGCCAAATATCTTGAGGAGAGTATTTAGCGCAATGGTCTCGATAATTACGGTGATATTCTTCCCCGGGAATATGGGTAAACCGACCTGGGGAATCTTCACTTCCAATACTTCCGTGTAATTATCTGCAAGTCCGACTCGCTCATAATCTTCGTCGGAATCCCACTCTTCGAGCCTCACTTCAACTTCGACTCGCTTCTGCTGTCGAATCGCCCGAATTCCAAAAATGCTTTTAACGTCAATAATGCCCAGACCGCGAATTTCAATGTGATGCTCCAGTATCTCATTTGCCATACCGATGAGGATATCGTCGGCCTTGCGAATAATCGTGACCAGATCATCTGCAACGAGCCGATGGCCCCTCTCAACCAGGTCCAGGCCAACCTCGCTTTTGCCAATGCCGCTGCGTCCGGAAAGGAGCACACCTATCCCATAAACATCTACGAGCGTGGCATGCACCTGGGTCCTGGGTGCAAACTCTTCCTCAAGATAGTTTCCCAGGACATGAACAAAGCTGGTCGTCGAGAGCGGACTACGAAACAAGGGTATGCGCCCGTCGCTGCATAACTCGTGCAATTCTTTATAGACCTTATTGTTATTCGTAACGACAATGCACGGAATTTCGAATTCGGAGAGCCTGTTGAAAGCGATGTTTCGTTCCCTGGTCGAAAGGGAATCAAGATAGGCGACTTCCGTGTTGCCAAGAATCTGAATTCTCTCGTACGAAAAAATGTCCACAAACCCGGTCAATGCAAGACCGGGCCTGTGGAGCTCAATTTGACTGATCTTCTTCTCTTCTAAGCCGTCTTTGCTTGAAAGCAAATCAAGCTTTAGCGATCGCTTGTTGCTCTCGTAAAATTCTTTGATGGTTATTTGCGGCATAACTACGTCATCTCTTCTTCCACAACCGTTCCGGACAACGAATCGTTTATTTTTTCGTGAGAATGCTGTCGGAGTTTTGCTTTGTGTCTTTTTAATTGTCTTTCAAGTTTTTCCACCGCAAGATCTATTGATTTATAGAAGTCATCCGATGACTCCTTGACTGACAGCAAGCCGTTTGAAACCTTCAGGATCATTTCCGCAATATGATTGTTTCTTTCCTGACTTAAAACGATATCACAAGAAACTATTGCATCGAAATACTTGTTCAACCGGGCAACTTCAGCCTCTGCATATTTTTTCAAACTGTCATTTGCCTTAAAACGCCTTGCAGTGAATTTGGTTTGCATAGTCATCTCTCCTGCTCTTCGGAATTTTAGTTTTAGGCATCAATGTGATTATGCCAACGCACTCAAGGTTTATCAATCTGAAGTCTAATTCACCTCCTCAAATCTCATCATGAATTCTATCTATCCGAACATAATTAAAAAGGAGAATGTCATTTGACCAGCTCGACAATTCCTGATGGCGATCAAGCGCGCGGGTGCGCTTGTTTGTAGACTTTTACGAGTTTTTCGACGCTAACGTGTGTGTAAACCTGTGTCGTCGACAAACTGGCATGTCCGAGAAGATCCTTTACTGCCTCTAAATCTGCCCCGGCCTCCAGTAGGTGTGTGGCAAATGTGTGGCGCAGCATATGTGGACTGTTTGATTTTGCGCCTGAGATCTTTTCCAGATAACCGGAGACCCGATACTGCACTTGTCTAGGGGTCATGCGGCTGCCGCGGCTGTTCACGAAAACGGCTCCTTCGTCTTTTTTGTCTGATTTGGCCAAAAAACTCTCTCGTAACTTCAAATAGCGTTGAAGCATTCTTTTCGCATTAGCTCCCAGCGGCACCAGCCGTTCCTTTCGGCCCTTTCCCAAGATTCGAATGAGATTGTTGCGAAAATCAATATCCTTTAGGTTCATACCCGTCAATTCTCTCAGCCGGATTCCGGTCCCATAAAATATCTCGAGGATTGCTCGGTCGCGCATCCCTTCCGCAGAATTGAGATCTGGAACATCCAAAAGCTGTATTGCTTCGGGTACGCTTAAAAACGACGGCAGTTTTTTCTTATATTTGGGCGTAACGATTTTCTGGGCTGGGTTTTCGCTCATCGTCCCGATCTTTCTCTGGTAGCGGTAAAAGGATCGTAGCGCCGCCAGCTTTCTGCCGATTGAATTACGTGAAATTCCGGCCAGTGTGAGCGAGGACATATAAGCTCGAATCTGATTCTTCGTCGCCCTCAGCAAATCAGAATCTGGCCCGAATTGAGAGGCGAGGAAATCGCTAAATTGAATCAAATCGATCTGGTAGGATCTAATTGTAAATTCTGAAAAGTTCTTCTCGGCCCTGAGCGATTTAAGAAATCTTTGAACCGATTCTTCCATACTAAAGTTCTTTTTCTGCAGTTTCCGGAACCAACTCATACTTGCATGATGGGCAGCGCAGATATTCGCCCTTCGCCTTTGATTCCCTTTTTTCAATATAAGGATTTCCACATCGATCGCAGGCTTGTTTTAACGGCTCATACCAGGTTGCAAAATCACATTTCGGATAGTTGCTGCATCCGTAAAAGACTTTCCCTCGTCTCGATTGTTTCTCTACCATATTGCCACCACAATTTTCGCGGGGACAGGCAATGTCGAAGCTAATAGGCTTTGTATTTCTGCAATTGGGATAGGCGGAACAGGCCATGAATCGGCCAAACCGACCGACTCTGATTACCATGTCAGAGCCACACAATTCACACTTTTGCTCGGTCTTTGATTCTTGCTCATCGATAGGCCGGGTAAAACGGCACGTTGGATAATTGCTACAGGCGATGAATTTGCCATTGCGTCCCCATTTTTCGACAAGAGCACCATCGCATTCGGGACATTTTTCATCAGTTGTCTTTTGCAGGGCCGCCTTAATCTCGGACTTGTCAGCATCGACGCGCTGTACCGCTGCCTGGAAGGGATCATAAAAATCCATCAGCACAGTTTCCGGTTTCTTCTTTCCTTCCTCAATGCTGTCCAGTTCGTTCTCCATTTTGGCGGTAAACGCGACGTTGAAAATGTCAGGAAATTGAGAAATCAGGATGCCATTGACCGTTGTGCCAAGCTCCGTTGGAATCAATTTGCGGTCGACTTTTTCGGCGTATTTGCGTTGTACGAGCGTTCCAATTATGGTTGCATACGTGGACGGACGGCCGATTCCCAGGAGATCCAGTTCTTTGATAAGGGTGCTCTCATTATACCGCGGTGGCGGTTTGGTGAAATGCTGCTTTTGTCCTAATTCCAACAACTTTAGCTTGTCACCAACATTGATGTTCAGGGGAAACGGCTCATCGTTGTCGCCATTTTCATCGCTTCGCTCTTGGTCCTTCATGTCTTCATAGACCTGCAAGAAGCCGCGAAATTTCGTCACGGTGCCGGTCTTGCGAAACCGGTATTCATCGGCTTCTACATCCAAATTAGATTGCTCATAAACTGCCGCTTCCATCTGAGAAGCCACAAATCGATTCCAGATCAATTGATAGAGCTTAAGTTGATCTGCCGAAAGATACTTTGCGATTTTTTTGGGTTCGCAGCCCATGTCTGTCGGGCGAATGGCCTCATGGGCATCCTGAATCTTGCCTTTTTTCTTAAACGCTCGTGGTTTTACCGGCAGATACTCCTGGCCATATGCACTGGCCACATATAATCGAACGGCATGAAGCGCCTCATTGGCAATGCGAGTTGAATCCGTTCGCATATAAGTAATCAGTCCTACGCTGCCTTCGCCGCCAAGCTCAATCCCTTCGTACAACTGCTGAGCAATAGACATGATCCGCTGGCCGCTAAAGCCGAATCTTCTGGCAGCGTCTTGCTGCATGGTGCTGGTGGTAAACGGTGGATAAGGATTGCGTCGAACCGTTTTGCTCGATTTATCCTTGACAATAAATTCCTTTTTCCGAATATCATCGACATAATATTGGCAGGTGGATTCGTCCGGAATCTTAAAATCTTTTGCCTGGATCTTGATCAACTTTGCATGGAATGGATCTGTGTTTTGGCCGCGCAGAAGAGCGTGAATAGACCAATGCTCCTCGGGAACAAACGAAATTATCTTCGCTTCCCGATCACACAAAAGGCGCAGGGCAACAGATTGTACTCTGCCTGCACTTAGCCCACGGTAAATAGTCTTCCACAGCAAAGGACTAACTTGGTAACCCACGAGCCTGTCCAGGACCCGGCGGGCCTTTTGCGCTTCAACCTTATTCAGGTCGATTTCGGTTGGATGATCAATGGCGTGTTTTACTGCA
>JAUXJX010000162.1 GCA_030624545.1 Bacteroidota bacterium
AGCAAAATATAAAGCCGGTAGCACAGACATTCTTGTCTGTGCCGGACATGGCACTCACAAGTGTAAACAGACACGAATGTCTGTTCCACCAGTGCATTAAGTCGGTAGCACAGACATTCTTGTCTGTGCTTAGATATGGCATTCACAAGATTGAACAGACACGAATGTCTGTTCTACCAACACGATTATGAGGTTTTAGCATGACGGACAAGAATTCGGATACAAACAATTTGACCTACCTTGGCGGCAAATCTGAGCCTACGAAGAATTTGGAAACATTTCCCAATCAGAAGCCGGGTCGATATTATCTGGTAACACTGGAGACCGACGAATTTACCTGCCTTTGCCCGAAGACCGGCCAGCCGGATTTCGCCACCATCCGCGTGGAGTACATTCCGGACCGGCTCATCGTCGAGTCGAAATCATTCAGGCTTTACATCTGGTCTTATCGAAATGAGGGCGTGTTCCACGAGCATGTCACCAACATGATTCTCGACGACATTGTGAAGGCGCTCGACCCGCACTGGTGCAAGGTCATTGGCATATTCAACATCCGCGGCGGCGTAGGGATTACGGTCGAGGCAGAGCACGTGAAGACTCCCGAAGCTGTTGAACATCTGCGCCTTTAGGGGTTCATCCAGACATCTGGGAAAAGGATTGTGGCATATGGCCTCTTTCCAATTTCGGCGGCCCGGATTACTGCGCCCTATTTCGGAAGTGAATTTGTAATCTCGATTGAATTTCGAGACGCGGTATTATACTTTGTATGATACTTTTCGGAGCGTCAATCGATTAGTGACAGCGATGTCTTAGGAAAAACTGATCCTATGGAACGATTCTCATACATCAGCAACGCAGATCCGGACTATATTGAAGGCTTGTACGAGAGCTACAAGAAAGACCGCAATTCCGTTGACGAGAGCTGGAAGAAGTTTTTCGAAGGCTTTGAGTTTCGTGGGGCCACCGAAACCAAAGTTGCCGAGACTCCCAAATCCGTCCAAAAAGAGATTAAGGTTCTGAATCTGATTCAAGATTACCGCGCCCGCGGCCATTTTTTCACGAAAACCAACCCGGTTCGAGAGCGCAGAAAATATTACCCAACATTAGATCTCAAGAACTTCGATCTCGATGAAAGTGATCTCGACACGGTCTTCCAGGCCGGCAGCGAAATAGGCATTGGACCGGCAAGTTTGCGTGACATAATCTCCCATCTGCAGCAGACCTATTGCAAATCCATCGGAGCGGAATATATGTTCATCCGCGTGCGGGAAAAGCTGGAGTGGCTGCAAAAGAGGATGGAATCAACCAAGAATACGCCCGATTTCTCTATTGCCGACAAGAAGCACATTTTACATAAATTAACCCAGGCCGTTCTGTTCGAGAACTTCGTACATACGAAATACCTGGGACAAAAGCGCTTTGCTCTTTCGGGCGGAGAGACGCTCATTCCGGGCATGGACGCCATCCTCGAAAACGGCAGTGAGCTTGGCGTGGAAGAGTTTGTGATCGGCATGGCGCACCGCGGCCGATTGAATGTCCTGGCCAATATCTTGAATAAGTCGTATGGCTATATCTTCAGGGAATTCGAAGGCGATGCATACGACGATTCCATCTTCGAAGGCGATGTGAAGTATCATTTGGGATTTTCCAGCGACCTAATCACGCGGAGTGGGAAGCAGGTGCATCTGAATTTGGCTTCAAATCCTTCACATCTGGAGGCGGTCGATCCGGTTGTCGAGGGAATAACCAGGGCGAAAATCGATAAGCGTTACGACGGAGATCACAACAAGATCGTGCCGATTCTGATTCACGGTGATGCGGCGATTGCCGGACAGGGAATTGTATACGAAGTAGTGCAGATGTCGCTTTTGGAAGGTTATAAGACCGGCGGAACCATTCACCTGGTCATCAACAACCAGGTCGGATTTACCACCAATTATTTGGATGGCCGGTCCAGCATCTATTGCACGGATGTCGCCAAGATTACCCACTCGCCCGTATTTCATGTTAATGCAGATGACGTGGAGGCAGTTGTCCTCGCTGTCCAGATGGCCATGGAATACCGCCAAAAATTCCACACCGACGTTTTCATCGATCTCCTCGGCTATCGAAAATATGGCCACAACGAAGCAGACGATCCCCGCTTTACCCAGCCCCGTCTTTACAAGGCAATCACACAGCATCCCGATCCAAGGGAGATCTACTGCAGGCAGTTGGAGGAAAGCCGCGCAATCGACAGCCAGCAAGTGGCTGAGCTCGAAAAAGATTTTCAACGGCAGTTGCAGGCGCTTCTTGCGGAGGCCAAAGAGAAAAGAGTTGCCCCCGAGATCTCAATTTTTGAAAAGGATTGGCATGGCTTTCGGGACGCTGAAGACAAAGACTTTGAAAGGTCGCCGGACACATCAGTAGATGAAAAGACGCTTCTTGAAGTAGGAGAAAAAATCGTCACCATTCCCGAACGCATCAAAGTTTTTGACAAAATCGAACGCCTTTATAAAGAGAGAGGGAAGAGATTTTTGGAAGACCGCACCTGTGACTGGGCATGGGGAGAACTTCTCGCCTATGGTACCCTCGTGAACGAGGGCGTGCCCATTCGGTTGAGTGGCCAGGATAGCGAAAGGGGGACCTTTGCCCACCGCCATGCGGTATTGAAGAGCGTGGATGCCGAAGAACGATATGTACCTCTCGATCATATTCATGAGAATCAAGCTCTGTTCCAGATCTTCAATTCGCCCCTTTCGGAGTTCGGGGTTCTGGGCTTTGAGTTCGGCTATTGCCTGGCGAATCCAACGGGCTTGACCATCTGGGAGGCGCAGTTCGGCGATTTTGCCAATGGCGCCCAGATCATCATCGACCAATTTCTGATCTCTTCCGAGGCCAAGTGGCAGCGAATGAACGGGCTGGTTTTGTTTCTGCCTCATGGATACGAGGGACAGGGTCCGGAACATTCTTCCGCCAGGCTGGAAAGGTTTTTGGCTGCCGGTGCAGCGAATAATCTGCAAGTCGTCAACTGCACGACGCCGGCAAATTTCTTCCATGTTTTGCGTCGTCAGACGAAATTCCCCTTCAGGATTCCCTTGGTCTGCATGACGCCGAAGAGCCTGCTTCGTCATCCGCTTTGCGTCAGTCCCTTTGAGGATTTCACCCAAAAGCGCTTCCAGGAAGTGATCGATGACGAAAATGCTGATGCGCGGCAGGTTGAGAAGGTGCTCTTCTGTTCGGGCAAGATCTATTATGAACTGTTTGAAAGACAGCGAGCGGGGGAACGCGAAGATATCGCTATCGTCCGCCTCGAGCAACTCTTTCCATTTCCATCCAAACAGATGAATGCAATCGTCAAGAAATATCGATCGGCGAAAAGATTTGTCTGGGTGCAGGAGGAGGCGGAAAACATGGGCGCCTGGACGCATTTGCGCGACAATTTTGATCTTGTGCGTTTGGATCGAATTTGCCGCAAGGCGAGCGCCACACCGGCAACCGGCTTTCACAGGCATCATGTCGCGGAGCAGCAAGCCATACTCGATTTCGCCTTCGAGAAGGCGCCCCAGAACGGCAAGAAAGTAATGGTCGCAGCTGTTTGATTGGATATAGAGAATACAGGAAGCGAAAATGTCATTTGAAATCAAAATTCCCGAAGTCGGGGAATCCATCAGCGAAGTCGTCGTGGCCCGCTGGCTGAAAAAGGACGGAGATTACATCGAAGTCGACGAGCTTGTCTGTGAGATTGAATCCGATAAGGCAGCCTTCGAACTTCCGGCGGAAAAGGCCGGCGTCTTGAAAACAAAGGTTGATGAGGGCTCAACCGTGGCGATTGGCGCCGTCATCGGCGAGATCGAAACGAGCGAAAAAAAGGAGAAGACCACAACAGACCCTGCCTCAGTGAAAGAGGAGAAAGCTGAAGCCGCAGCCGGGAAAGCGGCTGATAAATCCACAAAGATTTCTCCGGTTGCAGCCAAAATTCTGGAAGAGGCGGGCGTTGAAATGGACAGCGTCCTCGGCAGTGGACAGGGTGGCCGGGTCACGAAGGAGGACGCGCTCGACGCAGTCAAGAAGCTCGAGGCCGAAGCCCAGGATTCCGTGGACGGCGGCAAGAAGAAGGAGGAAGTCGAAGCACCTCCGACTCTGGTTCAGCCCGTGCCGGGAAGCAGGAAGGAGCGCAGTGAAAAACTGTCTACTCTGCGCAAGACCATTGCCCGGAGGTTGGTGGCTGCCAAGAACGAGACCGCCATGCTCACCACTTTTAATGAAATCGACATGTCGGCTGTGAAGGAAGTCCGGGAGAAATATAAGGACTCGTTCAAAGAGAAATTCCATGTCGGTCTCGGGTTCATGTCCTTTTTTACCCATGTGGTCTGCATCGCCCTGAAAGAATGGCCGGCGCTGAACGCAATCATAGAGGGCGACGAGATGAGGTATCATGATTACTGCGACATTGGCATCGCCGTTTCGACCCCGCGTGGGCTGGTCGTTCCGGTAATTCGCAATGCCGAAAGTATGAGCATGGCAGAAATCGAGGTCCAGATCGCCGCTCTGGCAGAAAAGGCCCGTGACAATAAGCTCTCGATTGAAGAAATGACCGGGGGCACGTTCACCATTTCCAATGGTGGTGTATTTGGTTCGCTCATGTCCACTCCGATTCTTAATGCGCCGCAGTCCGCGATTCTCGGTATGCACAAAATAATGGATCGCCCCGTGGCAATCGATGGGGAAGTAGTCATTCGCCCCATGATGTATGTCGCCCTATCGTATGATCATCGCATCGTCGATGGGCGCGAATCGGTCAGTTTCCTGGTACGGGTAAAGGAACTGCTCGAAGATCCGCATCGGATGCTGTTGGAAATTTGAAGTCATAACGGAGACCTTTCAGGTTTGCACACCTGAGAGGTCTATTCAATTTTGGATAAATGGAGCCTCATGGGCCTGCAATTGACCACCATACTCTCTTTTTTCGTGTTTTCGTTTCTCGTCCGGCCCGCGAATGCCCAAATCCAAATCGAGTCAGCATTTCCCAGCCTCTCCTTCACCCTTCCCGTAGATCTGCAACATGCGGGTGATGGAACCGACCGGATTTTTGTCGTTGAACAGGCCGGCAGGATATTGGTTTTTCCGAATGACCGCGACGCCACAACCTCAGAGGTCTTCCTTGATATTCGCGGCCGTGTTAACAACAGCGGAAACGAAGAAGGTTTGCTTGGTCTGGCTTTCCATCCTGACTATGAGAATAACGGACACTTTTTTGTTGACTATACCGCATCGTCACCGAGGCGAACCGTAATTGCGCGATTCAAAGTTGACGACTCGAATCCAAACCGCGCCGATCCCGACAGCATGCTGGTCATTCTGGAGGTGAACCAACCTTTCTCGAACCACAACGGCGGCCAAATCGCCTTTGGCCCCGATGGATTTCTCTACATCTCCCTGGGTGACGGCGGCTCAGCGGGCGACCCGGGAGATAACGGCCAGAAACCAGAAACGCT
>JAUXJX010000425.1 GCA_030624545.1 Bacteroidota bacterium
CCCAGTAGCCATACATGCGCATATCGATGTAGAAGATAAACACCTTGCAGTTGGGCAGGAGCTGGCGGATTTCGATGGCCTCCTTCGAGGCGACTCCGCAGCATACCTTGGAACAGTATTCATTTCCGATACGGCGATCGCGAGAACCTACGCATTGGATGAAACAAACACGTTCTGGAACCTCACTATTGGAGGGCCTCACCACACGCTTGGCTTTCAGCATCTTTTCACAATCGACCAACGTGATCACATCGTCGAATTCATAGTAGCCGTATTTCTGCGTCTCCCGGCCCGGATCGAAATGTTGGAAGCCGGTACAAATAATCACAGATCCCACATTGAACTTTTCCGACTTCTTGGCATTCTTGATGGTAACGGTGAAATCACCAGCAGAGCCGTCAACGGCAGCGACTGCAGAATTTGTGCGGATGTCCACGCTGGGATTTTTGTCCACGCGGGAAATCATCTCATCCATCGCTTCTTCCGCACTGCGCAAATCCGGCGTGAGGGCTGCGTATTGCGCCTCGTCCGGCATTCCACCCAACTGCTCTCTTTTTTCAACCAGAACGGCCTTATAACCCAAATCCGCAATCCCCTTCGCGGCCTCTAATCCGGTTGGGCCGCCGCCGATAACAAGAATGTCCTGACTAGGCATCGGCATCCTCCCAAGTTAGATATTCCTTTTCACCTTTTCTTATTTTCTCAACCTGGTCCTCAAATTCCTGCCATTTTTTTTGCCAATCGATACCCAATTTCTCGAAAAATGGTTTGTTATCCGTGTTGTGCCAGTGCAGCTGCAACACCTTATAGGGATGGGCGCCCATTGCAAGGGCGGCTATTTGAGAATCGGACATCACTGGAATCCCCACTTTTCGGTCATGTGCTTTTCCTGCAAATTGACTCTGATCCAGAGTGGTTACACAGCCAGTATCATGGGTGACCGTCACGTCGGGGTTGGCTTCCTCTTTCATGACTTCAATTTTTCGCTGCACTGCAAATGAGCGGGAAAAGTCGCGGGAAACCAGAATGTGGCGGAAGCCGAAGCCGCAGCAGTCATACCAGGTAGAATAATCGGCTACGTTGATCCCCAGCGCTTTCAGAGTCGCGCTGATGATGGCTGTGCGTTGGTTGCCATAGATCTCGCTGTCGTAGATGGCGTCCTCTTCAATCAATTTGTGATAATGGCATGCCGGATGAACTGTGGCTGTGATGTCGCTCATATCGATGACTTGCTTTTCGGCAAATTTGTCTCGGTTCACATGAACCCACTCACTGTAGTGAACTATCTCTTCCGGCATAACCATCTTCTTTCCAAGTTTGCCCAACACAGCCCGGACCTGCCGGCGCAATTCATGATGGTGAATAAGTTCATGCCTTACTTCCTTGTAATGGCCAAAACTGGTTCCGCAATGGATAATTGGAAAGTAGCCCGTTTCTTCCGCCGCGGCAAAATTCCTCATGGCCACTGCCGCCTGGGCAGCGGGATTCGACGTTGCAGATGCATAATAATTCCAGGCCGTGCAGGAGGTTTGGTCTTTTGGGTCCAAATAATCATAACCCAGTGCCCGGTTAAGCCAGTATACCGAGGTAGAATATCCAGGAATGTGTCCACATTGGCCGCAGCTCTTATGGTGCCAGGTGTGCTCCAATGGAACCCTCTTCTTGCGTCCGTACTTGGTTTCAACCTCAACATAAGGCTCTGGCACTCGCTGTACTTCCCATTCGCCTTCCTTCTCAAGCTCGAATATGCCATCGTGATAATCTTCTGCAGGCGCCTCATCGGGAGTAGTCTTAAATCCGCGTTTTTTCGCGGATTTGATCACTTCCTCTACGGGTATGAATTGTGTTGTCATAAACGAACCTCTAGCTGGTTGCATTTTCGATTATCTAGCTGCCAATGGATCCACATTCCTCTAAGCGATAGAATCTACTCCCGTATTTCGAACAACCCTTCCTTCTGCGGAATAGGTACAGGCAGTTCCAAAAGCATGACCGACATTAAGCAAGAAAGCGACGATCCACTCTTTGGTAGATAGACCCAGAAAGATCTTGTGGAGAAACCTCCTCCATTTCCAGCCTCCTCTATCCCAATACTTCCATCCCCTGTATCTTTTATGATTTTCATGAACACCGTGGATCAGTCAAACGTGACATCGTAACCGGCGTCCTCCAATCTCTCTTCCATCACGTCCTGAAGAATCATAAACAAACCCTCGTCGACTTCCTTGATCATGTCCATAACTCCGGTCATGTGCCAGATCAAATAGAGTTCCACAAGAGTCTTTTCTTCAACCTGCCAACTCGTCTCCGTAGTATGGAGAGTTTCGGGAGGTAGGGCCTTGCGCCAGACGTCAAGATGCTCGGAAATCTCCTGTACATGCCTGCCCCAGTCGGGAAATGCGTTTGGCTGCAGCATGTCAGGAGAAACCTGGGTGCCAGTAGACATGATCTTATATATGATGCGCCCATATCCTTCTAGAGCGTCACGAGCACTTTGCAGTCCATTGCGTACTGCAACTTCCCGCATGATTGTAATCAGGCCGCCCGGTGAGTTTCCTCTTGGGCAGCGGTCACAAGAAAAGCACTGCGAACAATCCCACACGCTGTCATTCATGAGCGTGTAGGCAACTTCCACATCTTCCCGAGCCAGTACCTGGGTAATCACCCTCGGACTGAAATCATAAAACCGGGCAGAGGGGCAGGCAGCTACACATACCCCGCATTCATAACAGCCGTAGAGGTAGCCATTAAAGCGTATGTCGGCCTTGATCTCGTTGAACAGGCGCTCTTTTTCCTCGTCTGCAACATCGGTGTATCTGTCTTCGGTTAAGTCGAGCGGGAATTCTACTGACATTGAATTTCTCCCACTGATTTGGACATAATCGTCCCGACCACATTGAGGCGCACATTACTATTCACTCGTTAGCCTTCTTCAAAACCTTCCACGTGTTCGCAGGCCTTGATGTCTTCATTTTCGATTTTTTCGCGATAGGCCTCGACCGCTTCATCGCCGGTCGTCATTGCGTCGAGCTCGGCGTCAAGATTGGATGGATTCATTTTGGCAATCCAGCCATTGGTATAAGGGCTGCGGTTGATTAGCTGGGGATCTGCGTCCAGCTTCTCATTGACTTCAATGATTTCTCCCGTTATCGGCGATTTAACCGGCCCCA
>JAUXJX010000529.1 GCA_030624545.1 Bacteroidota bacterium
ATCCTGCTGGCCGCAACCGCGCCGGGAAGGTATTTGTCATATTCGGCTCCGGCGCATTACCGGCAAATCACTCTTTTGACCTTGGTTCGGTTGGCGCAGATATAACGATTCTTGGAAAAACTGCGGTAGACGAACTGGGCCATGCTGTGGATGCCGGGGACGTCAATGGGGATGGCTATGATGAAATAATCGTCTCCGGGTGGGGTGCTGATGTAGGAGGTCGAACCAAGGCGGGGGAGGTTTATGTCATTTATGGCGCTCCAATATGGGTTCCTTTCAACGTCATTGACCTCAACAGTACGTCGGCGAATGTCACCATCCAGGGCGAAAGCACCAATTTTTTTACGGGAGACCAGTTGGCCTCAGGGGATATTAATGGTGATGGCTATCATGATATTTTCGTTGGTGCTAGCTTTGCCTCGCCTGGCGGACAGCTCGAGATTGGTAGAGCCTACGTCGTGTGGGGATCAAATGCCTTTCCTGCCACCCACAATATAGATCTGGCAGCGGCCGCAGACATCACCATTTTAGGTGAGGCGATAGGAGATCGTCTGGGCTCGTCTTTGGCCGCCGGGGACGTGAATGCCGATGGAATTGCCGATCTCATTGTGGGTGCAATGAAGGCCGACTCAACCGGCCGCCTGAATGCAGGCAAAGTGTATGCGATTTTTGGCGGATTCCCATTTGTGCCGAATCATGTTATTGATCTCAGCGTATCCCGGGCTGATTTGACCATTGTTGGTGATGATGCAAGCGACCAATTGGGGAGGTCCGTAACCAGTGCGGATTTTGACGGCAGCGGTGTAGGTGATTTCTTTCTTGGTGCGAACGGAGCAGACCCGCCCGGCAGGGCAAACGCTGGAGAAGCGGTACTGATATACGGAGCCTGTGTTGTATCCCCGCCAAGCATGATCGCTTTGATCAATGGAGTCCCGGATGTCAACCAGCCGCCTGCTGCAACACTTCCGTCAACCCAGCCTTTGAATTACTGCGCGCCAATGGCAGCAATCAACATTCTGGCGTATTGGGACACTTCCGCTGTGCATAGCAATGCAACGGGGATTGCTGCAGGGCTCCCTCTCGAAGAGGCTTCAGAATACCTTGGCTATTTCATGGACACCAACGACACGGGCTCCCCAGATCGCGTGAATGGCCGAACGCAGCCATCCAGGACGGGAACGTACGTCAGGGATCAATTCGATGGACTTATCGAATATATTCGTTGGGACTCAAGTCACGCTTTCCTCACGCCCCCGCCCAATTTTCCGGCGAACAAGAATGGCTATGATTGGTCCGTGGGAATTGATTCGCTAAACGGCTTCTCGCTGGTAAAATCCGAGATCGACGCAGGCAGGCCTGCCAAGATCGACTTTCTCTTCTGGAATCCTGTTAGAACCGGCGCATTTGTGATTGAGCCAACCAGCGGGGACACGGTTCACGTTTACAAATGGGGGCAGCCAATCCAGAATTCGGCGGAAAACAATGAGGGTGCGCCGAATGAGGAATGGAATTTTGAGGATGGCTCGCAGGGCATCGGCCACGCCGTAACCGGTGTGGGATATATCGGAAACTGGAACCCGGGCTGTGCCGGCTTGCCGTCCGGGAATTATGTCATCGTTCATGACAATTGGCCGACAACGCCTGAGAAGGTTGCTGTTTCTTGGGCACACTGGAATATGACAATCACCCTCGACCCGACTCCACCGCCGACACCAATCTGCAAGTTCATTCCGAAAGTGCCGGACGAGAACCAACCGCCGGCCTCCGGTCAATTAAATTGGTGTGCTCCCACAGCCGCGGTGAATATCGTCGACTACTGGGATAACGTCCTGGGCCAAAGCGGCGCTCAGGCTGTCATGGATAGTTGGTCCAGGGCAATGGCCAATGACGAGATCGGCTGGTTCATGGACACCAATGATATGGGCAGTCCCAATCGCTTTAACACGGTCCCTAATTCCGGAACCTACAATGTGGATATCGGGCCCGGCCTGGATGAATTCGTCCAGTGGGATGCGAGCTCTTTGTTTGGTTATGTGCCTCCGCCTGCAACCAAGAATGGATATAGCTGGAGCATTTTAACGGATTATGTCAGCCGTTTTTCCTTTCACAAATTTGAAATCGACAATGGCAGGCCGACGATATTAACCTTCTTGTATTGGAATCCCCAGAAAACGACTTACAGCGTTATGGATACGACTTCCGGCGAACTCATTCAAATCTACACCTGGGGAAATGCGACGCAGAATCCGGTCAAACTGAAAGATCCCTTTGAGGAATGGAATTTTGAAGAAGATAGCCTCAACATCGGCCATGCCGTAACGGGCGTGGGCTATTGGGAAAACTTCGACCCGGACGGCGGAGGCAATATGTTCTCTCCCTCGACCTGGGTCATCGTCCATGACAATTGGCCTTCGACGGCAAAACATGTGGCCATTCCGTGGCAGCACTGGACGGCCACAGTGGCGGTCAAGGTTACACCCATCACTGCCGTCGAATCCGACATGCGGGGTACGGTTGTCGAGGAATTTTCCTTGTACCAGAATTATCCCAATCCCTTTAATCCGGAAACGGTCATCTCCTTTACGGTAAAAAATTCTTCTCATGTTATGCTGAAGGTTTACGACCTGCTTGGAAACGAGGTGAGAATCCTAGCGGATGAGTTGTATCCTGCCGGCGTGCAC
>JAUXJX010000297.1 GCA_030624545.1 Bacteroidota bacterium
AATACAATATGGATTCGATTCGCCAATCCCATGTGAATCCGTAAATCGGAATGACCTTTGCATCCGGTATCCGCTCCATTCTGCGCCAGGATCCGGAAGTGATCATGGTTGGTGAGATCCGGGATCTGGAGACGGCCGAGATTGCCATCAAGTCAGCGCTCACCGGCCACCTCGTCTTAACCACCCTCCACACAAACGACGCTTCCGGGGCGATCATAAGATTGGTCGACATGGGTGTTGAGCCGTTTCTGGTGGCCTCAGCCATACAGGGTGTTTTGGCTCAACGTCTGGTCCGAAGCATCTGCAAACATTGCGTCAAGGAATATCAGCCCGATCCCAAATTGGTTGAGGCAATTGCAGGCGCACAAAATGGGAATGGCAAGAAAGAGTTCATCGGGGGTGAGGGATGCGATCGCTGCAAGGGCACCGGATATAAAGGAAGACATGGCATTTACGAATTATTCACCATGGACGACAACCTGCGACAGATGGTGATCGATCGCAAATCCGGCACGGCTATCAGTGCGGCGGCAAAAAAAGCCGGCATGCGGTCGATGATTATGGATGGACTCCAAAAGGTCGAGGAGGGTACTACCACCATTGAAGAGGTATTCCGGGTTACCCAGGTTTGAGTCGATCCTGAAAAAGGGTTGTGGACCAGTATGAAGCCTCACATTCTAGTTATTGATGACGAGCAGGAATTCCTGACTTGCGCACAAGATCTCCTCATAGGCTGGGAATATGAGATCGACACCGCCCAAACAGGATACGAAGCGCTTCAGCGCATCAGTCTCTATCAATATGATTTGATTCTACTTGACGTGATCATGCCATTGATCAGCGGAATCGAAACCCTCAAGCGAATCCGTAAGCTGGATCGGAATGTTCCGGTTGTGGTGATTACCGGAAATGGCAGCGTTGAAAACGCAGTTTTAGCCATGAAGAATGGCGCTTATGACTACATTTCGAAGCCTATCGATTGGAACAAGCTGAAGGTAATCGTCAAGAATGCCATGACCATACGCTCCTTGAGAGAGGAGGTCAGCAAGCTTAAGAATCAGATCAAGGACAAATATGAGAACGCCAATATCATCGGAAGCAGCATGCGGATGCGCGAGGTTTATAAGGCCCTGGATCGTGTGGTGGATGCCGATGTAACGGTAATTATCAGGGGCGAAAGCGGAACCGGAAAAGAACTTCTGGCCCGGGCGATCCATTTTAATGGCAACAGAAAAAGCGGGACCTTTGTAGCGGTTAACTGCGCCGCCATTCCGGAATCTCTTCTCGAAAGCGAGTTGTTTGGCCACGAGAAAGGTTCATTCACCGGCGCCGTAGCCAAACGAATGGGAAAGTTCGAGCAGGCTCATGGGGGTACACTTTTCCTCGACGAAATTGGTGAAATGAGCAGCATGACACAAGCCAAGATATTGCGGGCATTGCAGGACAAACGAATCGAAAGAATCGGCGGCACACAGAGTACTCCTGTTGATGTTCGCATCATATCCGCTACGAATAAGGACTTGGAGACCATGGTAGAGAAGGGGGAATTCCGGGAGGATCTATATTACCGAATCAGCGTGTATCCCATTTTTCTGCCTCCCTTGCGGGAGCGCCGTGAAGATGTTCCGCAGTTGATTGCATTCTTTATCGAAAAACTGAATCACAAAACGAAACGGAAGACAAAATCTGTTTCGGACCAGGCGCTTGATTATCTGATGAAGTACAACTGGCCCGGAAACGTTCGGGAATTGGAAAACGTCCTCGAACGGGCTATGCTAAATAGCAACGGCGATATCCTGCTGCCCGAGCACTTTCCAATCACAATAACCTCGTATGACCTGGCTGACGATTCTAACGGATTTCGAATCGATTTTCAAAGAGCGATTTCACTGGCGCATGACATCCCATCGTGGGAGGAAGTAGAGTGCGAAGTATGCCGCCTGGCCTTGAAGTTGACCAACCGTAACATCTCAGAAGCGGCCATCCAGTTGGGAATCGGCCGGACGACTCTCTACCGCAAATTGAAAAAATACGATCTTTTCGTCTAACCCCACTTTGGCCGGACAATTAGATGCCTGACTATTCCTACAAAGCGGTGAACACCGACGGCGGCATCATCGAAGATGTGATTGATGCGCCCAGCGTGGCCCTCGTTGCAGATAAGCTCGACAAACTCGGCTTCATCCCTATCAACATTAAGGAATACAAATCAAAAAACATCCAGCTGTTCTCCAAGAGAGAAAAGGTGACGCACGATGAAATCGTAATATTCACCAAGCAGCTTTTCACGTTGATGAAGGCCGGTGTGCCATTTCTTACCTCACTCGAAGCTTTAGCCGAACAAGCATCCAGCGAGAAAATGCGGGCGGTGATTAAGGACATATACGTTTCTGTTGAGAGCGGCAAGAGCTTCTCGGAAGCATTGACAAAGCACAATTCCATTTTTAACAAACTTTACATTAGTACGGTCCGGGCCGGAGAAATAAGCGGGCAGATGGAAGACGTACTGCAGCGAATGGTAAAGGTGATGGAATATGACAAGGAGACCAAGGACAAAATCCGGTCTGCTATGCGTTATCCCATTATTGTAGTCTGTGCATTGGTTCTGGCATTCGTCACGCTCATTCTGTTGGTCGTTCCCAAGTTTGCGACCATGTTCGAAAAGATGGGCGCAGAGCTTCCTATCCCCACCAAGATCCTAATCGGAGTAAATGACGTGTTTCAGGGGTATGGCATTTTTATATTTGGGTTTCTTGTGGCAGCGGGCTTGGGATTCATGAAGTGGAAGTCAACCGAAAAAGGTAGGCAAATCTGGGATACCTGGATCATAAAGATTCCGGTCGTCGGTGATCTGGTTCTCAAGAATTCCATGTCGCGCTTCGCCCGCATGTTTGAGACTTTGAACCGAAGTGGGCTGCCAATACTGCAGACACTGGAAATCGTATCGGAAACGGTGGGCAACGTTTTCGTGGGCGCACAAGTCTTAACAATAAGCAAGGGTGTGGAGCGTGGTGAAGGAATTGCCAGGCCCCTGCGCCGCAGCGGCCTATTCCCGCCAATGGTGGTGCGAATGGTTGCCATCGGCGAGCAGTCCGGTTCGCTGGATGAAATGCTGGCCAACATATCCTCTCATTATGATGTGGAAGTGGATTATTCAATCAAGAAGATGTCGGCCATGATCGAACCGCTCTTGACCCTGATAATTGGCATATTCATCATGTTCCTGGCCTTGGCCATCTTCCTGCCCATGTGGAACATGATGAGTATGATTAACTAGAGACGGATTCACCACACTACAAGTCATAATTGCCATGGTCATACTGGCTATTCACGTGGGAATCGTCGCCGTTAGGTACGTGGACCTCGCGGCAAATGCCAAACGCGCAAAATGTTTGGAAAATCAGGGAGCTAAAGCTCAGCCGCCTGGATGAGGACGAAAAAGAAATTCTGCACGAACACCCGATTTGCGGCCACATTCTGCTGGTTTACTATGGATTTGACTGTCAAGAGCCCGCCCCTCTTGTGGCATATAGCCACCATGAAGATCTGCTCGGCAATGGCTATCCGCGTGGCATAGTCCAGGAAAACATGATTTCCAGGTGCATCCAAGTATGTGACATGTATGACGCCTTAATCTCGTCGCGGCCCTTCAGACCGGCGATGACGTCCGAAAAGGCCGAGGAAGTAATCGCCGGAAAAGTGGCCAGCGGAGAGGCAGATCCCGAAGTCTTCGCTTTGTTGAAATCATATGTGAGAAATTAGGTGACTTACCTCGATCCTTCTGTCCGCGAATCAAACCCTCGGGTAGGCAGTATAGATGTCGACTGAACAAAGTATCGACTCTTCGACTTCGCTCCCTTCGACTTCGCTCAGGGTGGACATTTCGTTTTAACAAAGCCAAATATATAAAGGGAGCGGGGTCGAAGGGTGGATCAAAACAAATGGCGTGCAGAATTTATTGGTGGGATGCCGCCGATGCGTTACGGGTAATCCAAGAGGCTAAGTTGATCCTCTAATAC
>JAUXJX010000061.1 GCA_030624545.1 Bacteroidota bacterium
ATCTCCTATGCCTGTCATTCCCGCACGTATTAGGCGGGAATCTATTGTCCTTATGTCCTGGATTCCCGACAAAGGCATTCGGGAATGACATTGGGCAACAGCCTGCTGACGGTAGGCAGGTAAAGAACGCAACGGATTGAAATATTTGAAATTACATAAGAATGTGAACTTATTAAGCTAAGCTTTTGATGGGGAACAGATCGACAAAAGAGATGGGTATGTCAAACACGCGATGAACGCTCTAATTGTTCTCAACGGCATCCTGCCCTCAAAAAGAAGAATTCAAACTTATCTTAAAGGTACGGACATTATCCTGTGTGCAAATGGTGGCAGCGATCGCGCGTTGGCTGCCGGTATCAAACCGGATTATGTCATAGGTGATCTCGACTCCGTTTCGGAAAATACCAGGGCAAGACTTCCTGAAGATCGATTCATACATCGGCCGAGCCAATATTCCACAGACCTCGAAAAAACGCTTGACTTCGCAATTGAAAAGAATATTGAATCAGTCGTGGTTGTAGGGATTACCGGCAACCGCCTCGATCACCAGATTTGCAACTTGAATATTCTAGAGAAGTTCTGCCGTCGCCTTGAGATTACGACTGTTGACGACGGCGGACTTGGATGCTTTGTTCGAGAGGAGTTGAAATTCGAAGGAGAGATCGGCCAGGGGGTGAGCATATTTGCATTTCGCCGATCTGAGGGCATCACTTCGGAAGGGCTAAGATACCCACTCGAGAATGCGGCTATGGAATGGGCCGTTAATGACGGGCTGAGCAATGAAATTGTGGAGAATCCGGTGGAGATTAAGGTGCAAAAGGGGGTTCTGTTTGTCTACCGGGTTTGGCTGGATTGAATTTGCACCCTCCCACAGGGTCCGAACCTGCGGGAGGTTTCGGTTCCTTAATGTCATAAGAAAACATCACACAAACGTCTTCAAAATATCTTTCTGGATGCCCTGCAAATCCGCGTAGGCTTTGCTGATCTCACCGATCTTTTTTTCCAGCTTCTTCAGCAGCTCATTCTTCTCGACGCCGTTGCGGATGATGATGCGCAGATCCTCGTTCTCCCACGGTTTCTCGATATATTGAAACAGCCCCACTTCATTGATCGCCTTAATGGCGTTTTCCTTGTCCGCATAGCCGGTAAGAATGATTCTGGGGATCTTCGGATTGATTTTTCGGACTTCCGCGAGAAAGCTAATGCCATCCATCTCGGGCATCAGGTAGTCAGAAATGACCAGGTCCACTTCATTACCATGGATGTATTTCAATGCCTCCTTGGCGGAGGTAAATGTCGAAACATCATATTCTGTTTCCAGGGCTAAAAACGAACTGAGGCTGGTGAGAACCATATCCTCATCATCGACAATTACGATTGAACCCCTTTCCACTGCAGTCTCCATTGCTTTACCCGTCCTATTAGCTTTGCGATTCACACCTTTTCCCTATTTCACTAGTTGGTTTCTGCTCCAAGACTCATGTTTTTGAACAACAAGCAGAATGAGTCAAGACGAAAATAATACAACATAGCCCATGCCGAGCGCCTGCCTTCCAGGCTGTTGAAGATTCTCTTTAAAACCGTTGAAACGGTTCTTTTACCAGTAATTGTCCCGTTGACACCGCGATAGATCACAGTGCAAATGACGAGAAACAAAATGAAATAGCCGTTTCAACGGCTTCTATGAGTTGGTTTACTCTCACCTAATAGGTAATATAATGCTAAATTTCGTACCTTTGCCAACCTCGCTTTCCACTTCAATTTTGCCCTTATGATCCTGGATGATCTGATAGACTATGGAGAGACCCAGTCCGGTACCCACGCCGGCTCCCTTGGTAGTAAATCCCGGGTCGAAGATGCGGCCTAAGTCTTCTTTGGGGATACCTTTTCCAGTATCACGGATTTCCATAACCACATCGTTGTCTCCACGGTAGGTCTTGATGAATATTTCGCCGTGATTTTCGATGGCCTGGCCTGCATTCACCAGTATATTCATGAAAACCTGGTTGATTTGATTCGGATAACACTTGATTGTTGGGATAGCTCCATAGTCTCTGCGAACTTCGATGCGATCTCTCAGCTTATGCTGAACCAGGGCCAGGGTACTTTCAAGCCCCTCATGAATATCCATCTCATCTACCTCGGCCCTATCCAGGCGGGCAAACTGACGCAGGCTGTTGACGATGGTCACAATGCGCGCTGCCGCCGTTTTATTCACCGAATTCAGTTTGTCAATATTCTCAAAAAGCTCTTTGATTTCCGGATGCTCAAGTAATCCTCCAGAAATTGGCGGGTCTTTCAGAATGCTCTTCAGTTTTTCCGAAGCTCGACTGAAAACATCATTATTGCTGCTAAGCGCGCCAAGAGGCGTGTTAATCTCATGCGCAATCCCTGCGACCAGGCTGCCCAGGGCAGCCATCTTTTCAGCCTGCACCAACTGTGCATGCTTGTTGCGTAATTCTTCTGTTTGCTCCGCGCATCTGCATTCCAATTCTTCAACGGTTCTCATTAATTCATCTTCATGATAATGCTTCAATTCAGGACTGGCAAGAACTTCACGGCAAATCCCCTGGATCACTTTTTTGTCGCCATATTCAATTACGCCGGCGCTGATGTCTATGTCTATCAGTTTGCCATCTTTCCGTTCGAGATGAAGCCCCCCTCTTTTGCCGCCGCCAGAACTGGAAATCTGGCGCAACAACCGGATTGCCAGCTCTTTTTCTTGCGGTGGATGAAGGTCCCAGAATTTCATACGGACCATTTCGTCAGATGTCAATCCGGTCATCTCCTCGGCTTTTGAATTTACTTCCAGGATTTCGCCGTTGCGCGATCCAACAATGAAGATCGCGTCGCTCGCCTGCTCGATCATCTTGCGATACTTTTGTTCCGATGCGCGCAGACGATCTAATTCATGTTTGTTTGTTCTCCCGATTGGCTTCTCTCAGATTTTGGGTCGTTCCATAATTAGCAGGAGAGGCCGGCGGTCATTGGGGTCGATCTCCCGATGGTCGCCGCCATTGTCCAAAATAACATAAATATTCTCATCATCCATGTACAATCCTTCACCGTGCCCATATTTTTTGTCCGAATAGACAAGGTCTTCTCTGTTCTCAATATCGGCGTAGGACCAAACGGTTCGTTCCACTACTTTGCCTTCAATAAGGTCGATTTGGCATATGGCATGGGCCCCTCTTTCAAGCACATAGAGCGCATCGTCCTCGAAATACAGACCTGAGTAGTCCGGCGCTCTTCCTCTCGGAGGTTTTATGATTGATTCGTTATTTACGATAATCCTCACTTGCTCAGGTATTCTCTGAAGATCGATTTCCAGAATGCCGCGCGGTTGCCGCTCTGCACAGAGCACAAATTTATTCCCCCCTATAAAGGTAATTCCTTCCAAATTGGCGTTGACTCTTTGGAACAGGCCTTCGGCCCGGCCAAATAGCTGCAGGCTTGGGGTCGCCCAGCTTACCTCTTTTCCATCTGCACTGACTTTCAAGATTCTGAAGGTGGATTCACTCACGAGGTAAAAATTCCCTTCATCATCCCTTGTTATTCCTTCGAGATCCAGTGTCTTCTCCCCATCGGGTATGGCAATCTTGAAGCGGATATGCGGCTCCAAGATCGCCTTATCCTCCAGAATAGTAATTTTGAAAATCGTGTCGTCATGGTCGTCGGAAATTGTGTAGAGAACGTCGTCGACCATGGTAAGCCCGGATGGCTCGGCATTTTCCAGGCCCTCCAATGGAAGAGCCTTTATCAATTTGAGCTTTGTGATCGTCGGAGTTTCAGGTTCAGATTTTGCGCAAGATAAGCCGAATAGCAAACTCAAGATTACGATTTGCAGAACTGGCACATCAAATAAAACTTGTGGTTTGGAAATCCTCATAAAGTTCTCTTGCATCAAGGAGTTCCGGCTGCGGGATCACTGCCTACTCTGCCGGCCAACGCCCGCCATCTTTTTGTGATCGACTTCAAAATACCTTCGGTAATCTTCATGTGATCGGCCAGGATGTCGTAGAAATCTTCCCTTTCGATTCGAAGAAGCCGGGTCTCTTCCAGGGCCGTAGCAGTGAGCATCCTGGGCGCATCGTCAAACAAAGCCCACGTGCCAAACACGTCTTTGTGCTTTGCAGTAAGTACTTCTTCACCGCTTCTATCCAGGCGAACGCTGCCTTCTATGACCATATACATCGAGTCTGATACTTCGCCTTCTCGGTAAATAATCGCGGCAGGTTTGAATGTCACTTCATCGGTGATTGTGGCGATGTGAGCCAGATCCTCCGTCGTCGCATATTCAAACTCTTCCACATCCTGTAGAAAAATTACTTTCTCAACTATAGTTAACATAATCCAAACGTGATAATTGGGTTCTTATGGTTCGTCTGAGAATCAATTGCCGAACAAATCGTCAGACTCTAACAAATGAATAGCCCCGTCATTTATGGCGGGGTCGGATTGAAATAACACAACCTTATGGGGCTTTAGCCCCTTATGCCTCTAACGCATTTTTCACCCTTGAAGATAGTTTTTTTCTGTAATCAAGAATAAGAAACCTGCAACTAATTCCTAGATGATCCATTTCTATTAAGCCGCCGAATCGCATACTCAGCAGTCTGTTTAACCACGGGATCCTGGCTTTGCAACTGCAACTCTATCCTGGAAGTGCATTCCGGCTTTTGCAGCTCAGCGATAGAATATAAGGCGCAAACTTTGAGCCAATTGTCATCACCCGTCAGAATCAAATCGAAGCAGCCGTCCTGAGCAGAGATTTCCAGTTCTAACTGCTTCTTCATATCCTGAATCATGGAGGTATTCGATTTTGCCTCCACAATCGGAATAATAACATTTTTCAGATTCGAATCAAGCACATTGTCCAAAAACTCAATTGCATTAGCCCTTAATACCGTTAGATTACTGGTTATGCCTTGATAGGCATTGAACATGTCTTTAGGCGGGTATCGTAGTCCCAGAAGCCTGAAGATTCTTTCCAGATTAGTATCCAGTCTTTCTTCCAAAGCTCTTGTCAACAGCTTTTTCGCCTTCCCGGCTCGCGCAGCAGCATCGTGATCTGAATCCACGTCTCCCGATATTTGCACATACTCATCCTGGTTGTCCAGAATATATAACATCTGTATGTAATTTCTTGTCTCCTCAAGAATTCTCTCCTCGGTGACGCCTTCATCAAAGTCTAGCAAAGGGAATTTTACTTTGAGCTTGTTCAGGGCCTTGATGATCTCGTACCTAAGAATCAGATCGCTGTGGGGCAGGCTTTCAAGGAGAAGATCCACGGTTTTTTGCGACCCTATTAATGCCAGCACTTTGGCGGTGCCTATCCTGATATTTCTGTCTTCATCTTTGTCATTTAAGCGCTCAACCAGAGTATCGATGATCTCTTCGCCATAATTCGCCAGGGCCTCGCGCGCATGCCGTCTGATCAGTTTTGTGTTCAAATTCTCAATCAGGATGGGAACGAATTGTTCTGAGCGTGTTTTACCTGCGCTTATTACCGCCACTCGACGGACTTCCGGAACCATATCCCTTAGCAGAGTCTCCAAATGGGGGTAGAGGGCCGGATTGTTGGCCGTTCCAATTACCCTTGCAACGTTGATACTCGCAGACGATCTTTCGGACTCACCGTCACCGAATGCCAGTGCTTCTTCAATCATGTCCTTGACAATCTTGACCATTTCCTCATCTTCACGAAAATTCTCATCCTCCTTACTCTCAATGGCGACGCACATGAGAGCTGCGCTTCGGACCCCAAAATCCGGGTGATCCAGAAATTTTGTCATCGTTGCCTTTTTGTCCAGAGAGTGTTGGGACAGGTGGCGCATCGCTTCAACGCGTACTTCCTGATCACTATCCTCCACCAACTCACTGGCCTCAAAAATGAAATCCACATCCTTATAAGCAGATACGATTCTAAAGACCTTCACTTTCACTTCAGCAGACGGATGATGAATGAGCTTTTCGAATTGGGGGACAAATCGGTCATTCTTGACGTTCTCGATCAAATCCAGCACGTAAAGAATTTGCTTTTCATTATCGCTCTCCAGGGCCCTGATCAGACTTTCAAAGACGGACGCATCATCCAGATTTAGCGTCTGCTTATCAAGATCAATCGACCTTTTCTCGAGAGCCAACCTGAATGAATTCACATATTCGTTCCTGATCAGCGAATTCAAATAAATCCAGAAAGCGATAAGACCGATCATGACCAGGCTGACATAACCAACAGACAAGCCCATAACGACGACGACAATGATTAGCAGGATTCCCCCAACCCCTCTGGCAAAGTTGACAACAAAAACATCGATAAATGCTTTCGCCCGGTTCTTAATGTCGGGAGGTATGGGTAAGGTCAAAAGCTCAACGCCGGCCTTCTGAATTGACTGCTTGAATCCGCCTTCGCTTACTTTTAGCGAAATCCCGGACCATAAAGCCGGATTGAATATGATGGCAATTGCACCGATCAGAATTCCGATCGGCAAGAAGAAGAGCGACGCACCGACGCCGAAAGACTTTAAAACCCTGCTTGTGATAGACAATTGAATGACCAACGAAATGATACTTAGTGTAGACAGCCAGAACCCAAAAAATTCGGTCAGTTTGTCCTCGTCCTCGATTAACCGAGAGGCGATGGCACTGTACTGGAAATCGACCAAGGTGGCGACCAACACGCTAATTCCAACAATGCCCGCCAAATAGGAAAGATGGCGTGAATTCAAAATTAGCGTCAGTGGGTTTGCTTCTGCCTCCGACTGGCGCAAGCGTTTTTGTTGCAGCATTCTATCTTGATAATTGATCTTCGCACTTTTTTCCCAGACCTTACCGGCAATGACTACACAGCCCAATAAGAAAGCCATGCAAATGAAAATGAGATTCTCGGTACCGATTACTGTGGCTAGATAAGTTGTGAGGTAACCGCCGAAAATACCGCCGCTAATGGCGCCGGCGCCGATAAATCCGAAAAGGCGCTTGGCTTCACGGGCATCAAAAACGTAGTTGGCCAGCAGCCAGAATTGAGACGTAGTAATGACTCCAAAAATGGCAACCCAAATATAGAATGCATAAAAAAACCAACCGGCATGATAGTCCAGATATAGCAGAATCCAGAAAAATGCAAGGCTCAAGATCGATATCAGTAACGTGTATATGATGAGGAGATCTAGACGAACATTCCTGGCAAATCTCAAATAAACAACTGTGACAAGACCCGAAAACACCGCCATCATTGTATAGACGATGGGCAGCTGCGAGATGCCCATTTCAATAAGAAAGAGGGATTGGCGTACAGGTTTGATTATGAGAAGTGAGGCGATGATGAAGAAGATGTATGAAAACATTAAGGCAACACGGAGTCCCTCGTCCTCACGGATGTCAAATAGATTACGAAGGAGCTTCTTCATCATTCTTAGTCATCGGTAGGAAGCTATTTCCTAAAGTTATGTAACAAGAATTTCGCATTCAACAAATCAATGTCACTAACCTGAATTATTCACCACAGAGTTCACAGAGAAAAAACAAAAAATGTTAGTCCTTGAAAATCAAAGTGTTATTAAGAAAATGGTTTTTCTCTAAGTGAAAACTGCGTTTTTGATCTGAATTGAAGGAATTGTCCTTTAACTAATATAAATACAATAAGTTAATCTCTGTGTTCTCTGTGGTTTATGAATTATCCAGACTAATAAAAGGCTACGTAATCAAGGCTTGATTTTGTAGCTTTGTGTTTTGAAGTTCGATCGTTTGGAGACTACAATATTCTAAGTTCTTTTGCCGGTTCTGATGGTTCGCTGATATATTTTCTTGTCCATTGGAGTCCTTCTTTTAGGCCGCGAAAGTGTATTCGTTCATAACATTCCTCGGGGGTAAACCAACCATACTCTGAGTGCTCCCAGGTCAGTGGAAAATCCTGTGGGCCTTCAACTTCAGCAGCAAACACAGGGATCGTTTCAAGGCATTCTCGACGAGGATTATAAATGATGTACGTATGTTCAGCGGCCCAAATGGCTTTTGCTTCTAATCTGAAAACCTGCAATGAGCGAATCAAGGCGTCTTTAAGAGTCTCGCCATCCTGGATCATTTTTCCAGGGACTTGCCAGAACCGCCCCCCCCTAAACCACTTGTCTGCCTTTTCCTGAGACGTATGAAGCAAGAGATACTTAGGAATGCCATCCTTTTTATAATAAACCCATAAATCAAAGGTGTCTGTATTCAATTTCATTGTACCTTTCCTTTGCAGAACATGAACCACGACATTACGAGAAATTTCAGGCCGTCATTTCGCGGAATTTCGTTCCTGCATAGCGAGCCGCAAAGATCCATAGTATAACAATCGCCACTGTAAATAGAGAGAGCCACCGGACACTGAGAAATTCAGAAAAAATAGTTGTAACTACGAGACTG